>JAFVEP010000021.1 GCA_017475935.1 Alphaproteobacteria bacterium | reverse complement strand
TGAAACGATCAGCGGATATAAAATTTTGACCGGCGGTGTGACTTTAAAATCTATCGCTAATATGCAGGAGGGCGGAACATATATCAACGGCAATCCGTCTGTTGTACAAAGATTTGGGACGATTCAATTTTTGGATAGTGCCAATGGGTTGAAAGGTTATGTGCATAATTATCAAGCGACGAACGGAGATGTTGTGTCTACGCTTGTTACAACTAATGGAACTTCCTCCGGTGGAATTTCCATCGGATCAAAATTAAATGGAAGCGTTTATACGCAGGCTCCAGCCAGCGATGCAACCAATTCGGTGGTGACAACGACGGGCATATCTAAATCAGAAAATGGTTTTGTTAAATTAGGCAACGGCATTATTATTCAGTGGGGAAGATATCCTTCGTATGTGAATCCAGACCCTCAAAGTGTAACATTTCCGACACCTTTTACTTCTGCTAACTACAAAGCAGTTTGTACTTATTTTAGAACCGGTGGTGATGTTGATTCAGGAAAAGACCATATAAATGTAGATACACAATCAACAACGGGATTTACTTTTCGTATGTCAGACACAACAGAGTATGGTGTAAACTGGATAGCAATAGGTTATTAAGGAGAAAAAAGATGTATGAAAATTGGAAAATATTAAAATCAGAGTTGGAAGAAAAACAAGACGAATATTCTAAAGTTGCTTATTGGTGCAACGAAAACGGATACACTATTGAAGATGACGGAGCGTATTATAAAGTTGTGAAACTTCCTGAGCCGACGGCGGCAGAACTGAAGATTATCCGTATTAATGAGCTTAAGCGTTTTTTGGCAGATACGGATTATGCGGTTATTAAAATTGCCGAAGGGAGCGCCACGTTCGAAGAATATGCCGAGGTGATTGCGCAAAGAAGATCTTGGCGAGAGGAAATTAATGAGCTGGAAAATGAAACGTAAAGAAGCCGAAAGGCTTCTTTCTTTTATAAGGAGAAATGAGAGATGGATTGGGGATTAATCAGCGGTTGTACATCATTGGTCGGGTTGATTGCCGCACTGATCAGAATCGGTGAATGGAAAGCCAGACAGGAAGTACAGCTTAAAAATTTGGAAAAACGTTTGGAAAACAATGACGGAAAAGTGGAAACATTGGCCGTTTTGCAATCTCAGCAAAATCTGGTTTTAACCGAGATTAAAACGCGGTTGGAATTTTTGATCGAAAGTAAAAGCCGGAGGAAAAAAACAAATGTCTGATGTGGAGATTTTAGCTAAAACAATCTACGGTGAAGCAAGAGGCGAAGGGCTTAAAGGTATGGAAGCGGTGGCCTGTGTTGTGATGAACCGTGTTAAAGCTCAGCAGTGGTTTACCGGATATGTGGCTATCGGCGGTCACAAAGTTCCGAGTATCAGTGCAACATGCTTAAAACGTTTGCAGTTCAGTTGCTGGAATAAAAATGATCCAAACTATGCGAAATTGCAGAAAGTTAACACGGAAGATCATTTATATAACCAATGCCTGTCGGTGGCATGTCGGGCAATCGGCGGTGAGCTGAAGGACATTACAAATGGCGCGGTTTACTATCATACAAAACAAATTAAGCCTCTGTGGGCCAAAGAAAAAAATCCGTGTTTTATTTATAAAAATCATATTTTTTATCAATAAAGGTGGGAAAATGAAAAATTCAAAGAAACATGAATACAGGTTTTGGCGATGGCTGATTTTAAGTATTGTGCGTATTCCGAAACTCTACATTTTAGTATGGGGTATTATGTTTTTGGCGGCGCTTGCGGTGATTAAAATTGATTTGCCGCAGCTGCTCTGCGGAGTTTTGCCATGAAAATGATCGGAGTTGTACTTTTATCTTGTGCAATATGCTTTATCGGCGGGTACATTTGCGGCAAAAACAAAGCGAAAGTCAAAATAGCGGAAAAACAAGTGGAGGTGGTTAAACATGTGGCGCAAAAACGTGCAAAAATACAGGCTCAGCCTAATGCTGATCGCAGTGAGTTGCTTGAGCTCATGCGCGCCGGTCGTTTGTGAAGAGCAAATGCTGCCTTCCTTTCCGATTGCCGGTCCGCAAGTGGCCTCTGAGCTGGAAGCCCTTGACTTTCAGAGCTATCCGCATTTGTGGGATTGGATCGGCCGCTTAAACAAATTACGCTTGGAACTGGAAAATGAGCGGGAGTGAAAAATGGTCAGAAAAAAGATCAATAAGTATTCGTTTTCGGACAGCTTGGAGATGCTGAATAAATTGCAGCAGATGGCGATTGACGAAGGAAACATTAATCTGGCACTTAAAGCGGAAGAGTTGAAATTCAAAGTTGCTTCAATGCAGGCTGACAGCGAAAACGAGTTATCTAATGCAAACTTAACAAAAATTTTGGTGGATTTTATTAATGATAAACAAAGTAGCGAAAATACCGGAGGTGTTTGCACCTCTCATACAAACCAAGAAGAGATATAAGCTCTATTACGGCGGCCGTGCAGGCGGCAAAAGTTATGCCTTTGCTGACAGTTTGCTTCTGTTGGGGCGCATGAAAAACCTCAGAATAGCATGTATGCGCGAAGTGCAGGACAGTATTAAAGATTCCGTACACAAACTTTTGAGTGATCGCATTGCATTTTATAAATTGGCGGATTATCAGGTTAAAGAAAATCAGATCACCAATAAAATTACCGGAACGACTTTTATCTTCAAAGGGTTGCAGGATCACAATGCCGGAAATATCAAATCTTTGGAGGGAATAGATATTGTGTGGCTGGAAGAAGCACAGAAAATCAGCCGCAAATCGTGGGAGATCCTCGATCCGACGATACGTAAACCTGGCTCGGAAATCTGGATTTCCATGAACCGCGAAGAAGAAAATGATCCGGTATGGAAGGCGGTAGCCGAAAATCCGGACGAGCGGACGCTTGTGGTTAAAGTGAATTATACGGATAACCCCTTTTGTCCGGAGGAGATGAAATATCTGGCGCAAAAATGTTTGCAAGAATCGCCCGAAGATTATGAACATATCTGGCTCGGCGCACCGATTAGTGAAAGTAATCGCAAACTGATCAGCTTTAAAGAAGTCAAAGAGGCTATGACGGCGATTTTGCAAGATCACCAATCGCCTTTGGTCATCGGTTTGGATGTAGCCAGATTCGGTGATGATCGTACGGTGTTTTGTTTCCGGCGCGGCAGGATTTGTTCGGAGTTTAAGTGTTACAGCAAGTTGGATAATGTGGAAGTGGCCAATTATGCCACTTTTTTTATTCGCGAATGTCATCCGGTGAAAATGTTCGTTGATGCCGGCGGTGTCGGGGGAGGTGTGGTTGATATTCTGCATGATCGTGGATTTCGTAAGACGGTTTGTCCGGTTATGTTCGGTGGAAAAGCCTTGATGGACGAGCGCTATCACAATCGAAGAGCAGAAATGTGGGATGAGTTGCACCGCTGGCTTGGTAACGAAAGGGGGGTGCAAATTCCGCATAATGATCAACTGCAGGCCGAACTTTGTGCCGTGGAAAAATTTTATGATTCCCGCGGCCGGTTGCAGTTGGAAGATAAAGATGCCATTAAAAAAAGATTAGGTCGATCGCCGGATCTGGCTGATGCGCTGGCGTTGACATTCGCCGAACCGGTGAGTGAAACGGCGGAAAACAGGGATTGCAGAAACGACAACAGTCTGGAAAGCCTGTTTCGCGCCAAAACGAATCACACTTCATGGTAATTTGAAGGAAATGGATAAATAATTTATTATGTAGAGAATAATAAAGCCATTTTGTACAGATAAGAGGAATGGGTACATGAAAAAAAAAACATGAGAGGTTAGCTGAAAAACAGCTGTAAACAATATAATCTGTTTGTGAAGACGGGTTATATAAAGGGCAGGGCCTCGCAAAAGCGAAGCCCTTTTTTGTAAACAACTATATTTAATGGAGAAAAAAATGGTATATAAACCACAAATGAGAAGAACGTATGCGGCATTCGGCGGTGTTCCGTCAGATGAAGCATATGGTCGCAGCAGACGTCAATATGAAGATATTGATGACAATAATTTGGGTATGTTTGATGAACGAAACTTTGAACAGCCGCGATATTGGGAAAGTACTGCAGATGGAAAATCTGTTTATGATGACGTGATCAGTCGCGAAGGGGCGTTTGTTCCGGAAAATCAGAATATGATGGACTATGCAAAATCTTTTTATCAGGGTTCGAAAGACCTGTTGGATAACTTTTCAACCATGTCGAGAGCGACGGCTACGGATAAATATAAACATGCCTACATGAATTGTAAGACTGCGCAACATGGGCTGGGCGGAGCGCATGCGGGAGCACTGGCTTCCAATGCGCGCGAATTTATTGATCGCCTGCTTGGTAAAAATACGCCGGACAGCAGCGAAGGCGATCAGTATGCCAACAGAATCGGCCGGTTTTTAGGCGGTAAATATCCCGATGATGATTGTGACGAATTGGTGCAAAGATATATCAAAAAAAGATATTAAAATTAGCTGTTGATTTTTTTAAAAATAATTTTTGCATCTTCTCAAATAAGTGGTAGAATAAAAAGAACGAGACAACCGGAGATTGAAAATGAGAACGATTGGTTTTATTCTGCCACTCATGCTGATTATCAGCTGGACAAATGGCTATGCGGGCGGCGTCAGAGAACAAGAATTTAAGACAAAACATTATATTGAGGGAGAAACGCTTTTTCCATCTGATTTTGATTACGCAAAACTGGATGAAGCTTTAAGACAGTATTATCATGATGAAAAAGATTCGGATAGTAAAATTCAAGATTTTAAGAACTATTTGCAGAATGATATGCGTACGCCTGATTTGTATGATCAGGATTTGTACCATCCGCTTGTGAAACCGATTTTTTATGAAGTTTCGGATACGGAAAGTATGCGTCGAATCGGGCTTGATTCTGCGGATTTGGCCGCTTTGAAAAAACTCTATCCGTCTGAACAGGAAAATCAAAATTATCGGAATTTGATGGCACGTATGGGTGAAAATGTTTATATGTGGGCGCCCTATATTTTCGGAGGCTGCGGAATGTCGATCTGTGAGGCATTACTCTTTGTCAGAGAAAACGGAAAATGGCGTATTTCGTCGTCCGAAATCGGAACCAATGGCATCTATCAGCCGATGGAAGCACGATCGGGACAGCGTTATCAGAATTTGCATGTGAGGAATCATCTCGGTTTGGTTTTGTCAGGAGATGTGTATGCCAAATATCGCTTTTTATATGATACGGTACAGCGTTTTTATGATGTGCAAAATGATTATCTTGCTCAATTTATTAAAAACGACGAAGCGATAGATCAAAAAAAACAAAAACATAAGCAAAGATTGGAAAAATTAGGCATTGAGAAGTGATATCGGCTTGCAATAGTTTCTGAAAGAGAAGAGGGCGAGCATGATGATCGAAAATAATGAGGGGCGAAAATGAAAAGAAATAAGGTGTGGAAATGAAAATAAGTAAGGTGTTCATAGGTCTTGCGGCTTTGGCGTTTTTTGTCGGAGCGGCCGGTGTTTATGCGTGGTTCAGATCAGATCATGCGGCGACGGAGTTGTTTGCACCGGAGTGCGTACGATACCCGAATGGCACAGATAAGAGTTTTTTCTACTTTTATGAAGCGGAGGATCCTGATTATTGGGATCGTCTGGATCTCAACAAAGAAAAAGTCAGTCAGGTTTCAGTGCTGATCGGCCGACAGTTGGATGTTGATAAAGGCGATGTTTTGTTGGCGGCGAAAGTCAGTTCGGATGGTTACGTCTTTACGGTGCAAAATCTTGTGGAAATGTATAATGTTCACGATTTTCAGCCGTCTTGGTTTGTTCGGATGAATGAAAACGAGATCACGGCAATGACGCCTTTTTATAAAACACGTTGCTTGGATACGTATCCGCTGTATGAATGTGATTTTACTGCTCGGAAAGCTGAGCCTTTGAGCTCGTACTATCGTCGGTTTTTAGATGGAAGGTATTGTCAAAAGTTTTTGGATGCACAGAATATGTACATTGCAGAACAGAAAAAAGTATATGAATAGCTTTTCTGTACAACAGAAGCAACACCGAGGGAATTAAGGTGCGGGATTCTTATTGGTTTTTTGATGAATTTACAGTTGATTTTTTTTAAAATAATTCTTGCATCTTCTCAAATAAGTGGTAGAATAAAAGGGCTTATGCAACCTTGGATTGTTTTTAGCAAAGTGACTACTTTTATTCTTCTACTTTTTGGAGGGGACGAAAAAATGATTTTTAATGGTTTGCTGCTATGAAAAACGAATCATAAAAAAGAAAGGGGACTGTAAATAAATGCGAACAAATTTTCTTAAATATAAGGAGTACATTTCCTTTGGCGGATTTTTAATCTGCTTGGCGTCGTTATCCTATACTTGTCTTGATAAAGATTATTACGGTTCTGACGGTGCGCAGTGGATGTTGCCGCCTGCATGGAGTGTTTTTGGTTGGTTAATGTTTATCCTGATGTCACTGTTTGCCGCGTTGTGGTGTTATGACAAACCGCGCCGGTATAAATATTTGGCTGCCGGTTTTCTGATCGGTTTTTTGTGGATGTTTGAAAGTGCTTGTTATATCCTGATCCACATGTATTGGTTTGGTGGGAGATAAAATGATGACGGATCAAAATATGGAAAAAAAATATATCAAATGCTATTATTGGACATGGATTATAATTGTGGCGGCGGCATTCTTAGGTGAGATGTGCGGTCTTTTTCTGGGTTTTCATGCTGATTTTCTTTATATGCTTTTCGGACTTTATGTTCCGGCGATCGGACTGTGGGCATTGCATGAAAAATATGATTGGAGCTATGCCTTTTTAGGTGTGTCCTTGTGCTTTACGCTCGTTGTTTTCAGCAAAGTCATTATTTGGGTTGCGGGAGGACATTAAATGAAATTGAATGGTAAGAAAATCTTGAGTAAAACGGCGGCTTTTATCGGTCATATACTCCTGTTTCTCATTGCGGCCGCTTGCGCAACGATATTTACATATAAAGCAATGGAGTATTTGGTGGAAAAAGACGAAATATATTACGAAAATGAAGCCGTGCAGAAGTGTGTGACGGGCGGCATGACAGAGGATATCTGCCGCAACAAATACGGACGCGGGGAATTATAGAGCGAAAGTGAAACGCTTGTCCGCAAAGACAGATAAAACGGAACGTGAGGAGATGAAAATGTGTGAAAATAAGGGAAAATTAGCCGGTTGGATCAAGATGGTAATGAAACGTTTTGTGCTGTATTTTATCATCGTCAGCTTGTTTTGGGTGGTGGCTCTGACTTTGGGAGCCACATATGATCAATATACGGATAACGGATTGTACAAAGAATGTTTGGCAAATGGTGAAAAGGCCGAAATTTGTGTGCGAAACATTCGTTTTTGATAGCTAAGCAATAGATAATAACAAAACCAATAAGCCTCGTGAAAACGGGGCTTATTGGTTTTTGTGTCATGCGTTAAGGAAAGGAAAAAAATGGCATATATCAGCAAACAGTTTACGGAAGAAGTTGTTCTTCCGGACGGATCTGTCGCCTCTTCAGTCGCGGATGTTGACAGGTTCTTAAAAAAATCGGGTCTGGCCCGAAGCAGCGACTATTCAACAGAATATGTTAAAAATATTCGACTTAACCACGAAAGAAATCGGCGGAATCAGCTTCTCGCCGATTTTCTTTATAACTATAAAAGGATGATTTGGAAATGAATGAATTAAGAAAAGAACTGGAGCGTCAGTTCAGAGCGCATGGGTTGCTGCAACCTGAAAGCTCGGCAGATGCTCGGCAAGAAAATACGGCAGAAGATCGCGATGAACCTGTTCAAGCGGTTGAAATTGCCGTTATTGAAGCCCCGAAAGGGTATGACGCTGAATTTGCAGAAGATTTTAAAAATTTATCTTTCGAATGGCAAAAATTTTTGCGTTCCAGAGAAGATGAATTTGATAAGAAATTCGGTGAATACGACGCCAAAATAAAACAATTTGCAGAGTTGGAAGATATTTATCATTGCTGTGAACCGCGTTTGTCACGCTATGGCATCAGCTGTCTTCAGGACTGGTTGAAAGGCTTGGCGTGGATTGATCAGGCGATGGAAGAAGATCCGGCCGGTACGCTGAAAAGTTTGGCATCGTCATACGGTGTTGATCTTGGCGCACCGCAGGTTAAAGAAGCGCCGATTTCCGGCGAGGCAATTGCCAGAATCCGCAATCTGGAGCACAGCTATCATAAACTGGCTTCTTATCTGCAAGATATACAAGCTCGCAGACTTGTTGAAATCATTGAAATGTTCGGTAATGCAACAGATGAACATGGTCATGTGTTACATCCGTTCTTTGATGCGGTTAAACAGCAGGTTTGGAACTTGCTCAGTACAGGTGCTGCACGGGATGTATCTGAGGCTTATGAACAAGCTTTGTGGTGCAATCCGGAAGTGCGCAATCAGTTGATTCAGCAAAGAATCAACGCAAAAGCAGCCGAAGCTCAAAAAGCGAAAACTGCTTCATTTTCTCCGAAAGGAAAGGCGGAAGCCCCAAAACGGGAACTCACACTTCGTGAGGAACTCGAGAAAAATTTTGCGGCTTTCAGAGGTTAATTAATTTTTTAAAGGATTTATAATATGGCAAATCAAAATTATAATGATATCTTTACAGTAACTTTGGCTAGTCACACAAAGACTCTGAAGGATAATGTATCTAAAAACAATGCGTTATTAACACGTCTTAAAGAAAAAGGCAAACTTCGTCCGATTACCGGCGGTTCGAAAATTTTGGAAGAACTGGAATACGGCGAAGGGGATATGGTATGGTATTCCGGATACGATACGATTTCATACCAGCCGAAACAGTTATTCAGTGCGGCAGAATATGCGCTGAAATTATGTGCCGTGCCGGTAGCTATTTCCGGTGAGGAAATGCTTATCAACAGCGGCGATGAACAATTAATGGATTTGTTCGAAAAACGCATTACCAATGCGGAAAAAACTTTGGCGAATAAAATGTCGGAAGCTGTTTACGGTGACGGTACGGGATCGTCCGGTAAAGAAATCGGCGGTCTGGCCTTGTTGGTGGCAGATGATCCGACCAGCGGTACAGTCGGCGGTATCAACCGTGCGACAACCGGTAATGAGTTTTGGCGCAACCAATCTGTTTCCGGCGAAGTGAGCAAAGATAACATCACGAAAATGATGAACAGCCTGTATTTCAAATGCAGCCGCGGCAGCGATAAACCGGATTTGATCGTTTGTGATGATACCTTGTATTCACTCTATGATTCATCTTTGATGGATTTACAGCGTTTTTCTGATCCGAAAATGGCTGACGCTGGTTTCATTAACGTTAAATTCAAGGGAGCTGATGTGATTTACGACGGCGGTCAGGGCGGCCATTGTCCGGAAAATCACATGTATTTCCTGAATACAGACTATTTGTACCTGCGCACACATAAAGATCGCGATATGAAAGTGATCGGCGGTGAAAGATTGGCCGTTAATCAGGATGCGATTTACAAGATTATCGGTTGGGCCGGAAACTTGACGATGAGTAATGCGGCTTTACAGGGTGTTTTAATCAACACCGCTGAAAACGAATAATCGTTGGTAAGGTGAGGAAAAAAGGCGGAATTTCCGCCTTTTTCCTTTTTCTGATCGGAAATTGAATGAAAGGAAAATGAAATGGATATGGATTTAGCATTGTTTCGGCAGGTCGTGGATAATGCCGAGGTGAATCACAATGTGATGGCGCGTTTTTATGATAAAGCCGTCAAAACAGAAAAAGTGACGGATAAGGGGTTGCCGGTTTTCAAAAATGTGACGTATGTGGAAATCAGATTAAAAGACAATAATACGGAAGTTTTTAATCAACCGGCTACGCAAGAAAAAATCAGACGCTTTCCGCGGGAATATGCCATTTATAAAATGGCGCAAAATGAGGTTAAGGACGGAACGCCTTTGGAGCAATTTGCATTTTTGTCGGCGGCGGAATTGGCTACTTGCAAAAACAGGGGGATTTTTACGGTCGAGGATCTGGCCGATTTGACAGTGGAAAAAATGAAGGATCTCGGCTTGGAAAACGAATGCCAGCTGGCTCGGCATTTTATGGCAAATGCCCATAATAACGGGGTTGTTTCCGAATTGGCGCGCAAAGAAAAGGAATATCAGGAACAAATTGAAGTTCTCAAAACAGAAAACATGTCTCTGCAAGCGCAAATTCGCTGTTTGAAAAGCAAACATGCTCAATCCTTTAAGCGGAAACAAAAGGGAGAAAAGAAATGAAAACAATATTGGAAATATGCCGCGAAGTTGCGGATTTGGCAGCTGTTAAAAGACCGAATGACTTGTTCAACAAGTCCAGCCAGAATGAGAGCATATTTCTCAGCGTTGCCAAATCAGCGCTGGACAGCATGCTGCGTTATGGAGACTGGGAGGAACTGACCAAAGAGGGAAGTCTGCATACGGTTGCGGGCAAAAGCCGTTATCCCATTCATGAATTTGCACCGGATTTTTACAGTTTGCTCAATAATACCATCTTCATTAAAGACACTAAAGAACGTGTGGTCGGCGCGATTACGCCGGAGCAGTGGATGCGGGAAAAATATTTTTTCAGTCCGAGCAATGATATCAAATTCAAGATTCAAAACGGTTGTTTTGTATTTTTAACGCCGCCGCCATGCGGATTAAAAATAGTTTTTCAATATCGTTCCGACAATATTGTTTGGGATTTTAATACGTTTGAGGAAAAAAATGTTTTAACAGCGAATACCGATGTGCCGATTTTTGATGAATATTTGGTCAAGCTGAATATTTTGTGGCGATGGTTGAAACGCAGCGGCTTAGATTATGCGGAAGAATATAATGAATATCAGACTGAATTGAAAAAGCGCTACGGGGCGGAACACGCAACAAAAGATATCTGTCTGGTATCGGGTTTGCGGCACAGCGAGGAGGTGATGGATCATGTCATTACGATTAGCACAAAGGACCAATAAATCCATCAGCTGTACATTGCCTGCGCCGATTAAAGGATTGAATGTACGGGACAATTTGTCGGATATGGGACGGGAATACGCAATCAAGATGGATAATTACCTTCCTTCGGATACGAAAGTGAGTTTGCGTCCGGGGTTTGTCAGTTATGTACAGACGGAAGCCAAAGTCTGTACGTTAAAGGAATATCATGTCGGCAGCAGCGCGGAATTTTTGGCCGTATCCGGCGGAAAAATATGGAATATTTCATCAAGAACAAATCCGTATAGTTATGATAATGTTTCTTTAAGTGAAGACTATTGTCAGACGGCACAATACAAAAATTATTTATATTTTGTGAACGGACTGGATGTGCCGAAAGTTTATTATATTGATGACAATGGTGTCGAACATCTTGAAGATTGGGGCTTTTCCGCCACATCGCTGCAGGCGGCCAATATTGTGAACGTGGGTGTTTCAAAACAGCGTTTGTGGTTTGTGGAAAAAAATACGCTCAAAGTTTGGTATACGCAAACAGCCGGAAATGTTTCCGGTACATTGCAATGTTTTGATTTATCGCAAGTGAGCCGGTTCGGCGGGCGATTGATTGCCGTTGCGAACTGGACGCAGGACGGCGGACAAGGTATTGATGATTTAACGGTGTTTATCACTTCGGAGGGAGAGGCATTGGTTTATTCCGGAAGCGACATTAACCGCGCTGATATGTGGACACTGAAAGGATCATATAAAATCAGCCGTCCGATCGGTTACAATTGTCTTGTCGCTTATCAAGGCGATGTTATCGTGATTTCGGAAGACGGTTATATTCCGCTTTCCAAAGCTTTGCCTTTGGGGCAGGTTAATGCATCGGCGTACGCTTTCAGTGATACCATCCGCGGATTGGTTTTGGCGCGTACGGCAAAATATGCGACCAAAAAAGGATGGCAGGGAATTATATATGGTCGCGGCGGTTATGCCATTTTTAACGTACCGATTGCCAATCAGTTTGAACAGCATGTGGTGAACGTGAATACCGGCGCTTGGTGTCGATTTACGGATTTGCGGTCGCAGTGCTGGGGTGAATTTAACGGCCGAATGTTTTTTGGTTCAGATGACGGCATCTATCTGTTTGACGAAGGTTATTCCGATAACGGCGTTAAAATTTGCGGTTCTGTTGAACAAGCCTTTCATAATTTAGGCAGTGACAATTTGAAAAAAATTCAATTGCTGAATCCGCGTACAAAATCGAGTTCCGCTTATGCGTTGGTCATTTATACCAATATGGATATGGAAAAACGCAACATTGATTATGAAGAAAGCATCGGTCATTCGGGAACAACGAAGTGGAATGAAGCCAAGTGGTCGAACACGTTATCGCCGATCGGCACGAAATGGGGCGTGATTAACGAAACGGATATTCAAAGCCAATGGATAGCCAATTCATCAACCGGTTATAAAGCCAGCATTGTCTTTAAGACCAAAACAAAAGGCAATTTGATTGAATGGTATGAAACAGGGGTGCGTTATGAAGTCGGTTCGGGAGTACTGTGATGGAATATATAATTAAAAAAGATACCGACGGTCATGTGACACGTTGGGTTTGCCGAGGACTGAACGATTGTGAAAAATGGCTCAATGACCATATGACATATGGGTTTTATATTGATGCAAAATTGGTCGGCGGGCTGATATTTCATGATTGCCGTCCGTACCATGATATTTGGTGGACGGTTTTTTCGACGGACAAACGGTGGTGTAATCGCCGTATGCTCAGAAAAATGTTCGGTTTGGTTTTTGAACAAATGAAATGCCGAAAAATTAATCTGCTTGTGGATACAGACAATGCGGCAAGTGTTCATTTTGTTGAAAAACTCGGCTTTAAAAAAGAAGGCATATGGCGATGTTGCCGCGAAAACGGCAAAAATTGCTATTTGTACGGAATGTTAAAAGATGAATGTCAATGGATTTAATGGAGGAAATATGAGTAAATCAGTTGGTAAAATTTTCGGCACGGGATCTACCGATGCCTATGGTTATGAAAAAAATTATGTGAATTATTTGAAAAACTACGATACGTCGGTTTATGACAATACGCTGAATAATTTGACTTCAAGAGCTTATGCGATGAGTACGAATTTGGACGCGTTACCGGATTTTCGCTTGACGGTTGATGGATCGGATGAGGCCAGACAAAGAGCGGAAAATGCAACGTATCAATCATATATGGATAAACTGCAACCGGAATTTCAGCGTCAACGGACCGATATGGAAACAGCTTTGATCAATAAAGGGCTATCTGTCGGCAGTGAGGCCTACCAGCGGGCGATGTCGGATTTGGTAGATGAGCAAAATCAAGCGCTCAATCAGGCGGCATATCAAAGCGTTTTGAATGGGCAGAATGCTTATTCAAACAGCTTGACTGATGATATTCATGCGGCACAGTTCAGTAATGCCGCGCAGCGTTACTATATTGATCTTCTACACAGCTTGCTGAACGGTTCGGTTTCCGGTTATGATAACCAGAGCAACTTGTATGCCGCGCAGGGCGGTGTTCAGAACCGGATTAATCAGGCCAGACAAGGGGCGTTCAATAATCTGATCAATGTGGCGTCCGGCGCGGCCGGTGTGGTGGCGCCGCAAACGCGGATTGCTTCGACTTTAACGAACAATCGTCGTTAATGGTGTCTTCGTTTATTTTATATAGAGTATTATTTTATTTTTTTTTACCTGTTTATATGTTTTCATACGATAAACTTCTTTTCATATCAGGCAGAAATTCAGATCCGGCCGTGATTTTCGGTATGGGTAGGAATTTCTGCCTTTTTTTGTTTTGATTATTGTAAAAATACATGGACTTTTATTGCAAACTGTGTTACAATAAACCAGTATGAATAAAAGGAGAAAAAACAATGAGCAAGTTTAAATTCGGACTGGTATATGTGATCGGTATTTTGTTTGCTTGTGCGGCAGCACATGCGGCAGTTTGTTTTTTGCCGAATTATAATGCCACAGACGGCAGCTGTGCCGGTGATGATAGTTTTAATAAAGGCAATGGCGGCGGTACTGGCGGCGGTACTGGCGGCGGTACTGGCGGCGGTGACACCGGTGGTGAGGAAGACACCGGTGGTGAGGAAGATAAGTGTGCCGATAAAGGTTATCAGACGACGCCGTGCGAAACAGATGGGTATAAAAATGTTCAGCACGGGCAATGTTACGAATGCGTCGCGCGAAAATGCGATGATTATGGATATCAGGAAACTGAATGTGCTACCGGAAAAATTCAAACAACAAAAACACCGAAGCTGGGATCAACTAGCGGAACGTGCTATCTTTGTGAGGATGCTTCCGATGCAGCTTGTGCCTCTAAATATGGAGCCGGATATCAGTCGAGTGAATGTAATAAGTATTACAAATCTACCAATGCGAAAAGTGACGGATGTCATCAATGTGCGCCGAAGACTTGTGATGAAATCGGTGATGGCACATATACGCTTTCGAGTTGTACTTCTGAAACTTGTCCGAACGGAAAGGAACGAGCATGTCACAACCAAACATTTGGTGAGACAACATGTTATTACAAAGATAATGAGACTACCTGCAATGATGAAGAAGAAAATGATGAAGAAGACAAGATGAATTCAGTCTGCATAGATAAGGGATATAATGTAGGTGAGCTTGAAAAAAATGACCGAGAGAGTAAGGGGTATTTATGTGATTCATGTACAGATGGTACATATACGTCATATAACTGTCATTGCAGCGGTGAGGACGGCGGAGAACTGTCGGACGACGGCAAGTGCTTGCATAAAATTCCGGTGACGTTAGGTTTCCGTAATCATGGATGCTCTCAGGGGGGAGACTGTTGGAAAGACTATTCGTGTTGGCGGTTTTATGGGGAAACTGTTTCCGGAGATGATCCTGTTTGTGCTCAAGCTAAGGTTTCTTATCGCGTTAACGAAGGAGGAGTTTTTCAGTCTCTTCCAACTCGAAGCATATGCTCTTATGCGGGGATGGGAGATGGATATGCGATCATTGAAGATGCGAAAATTAATATTCACAAAGGAGCAGTAAAAGTTTCTTATAAAAATGCCATAGAGACATCCATGTCAGTTCCGGATTCTTCCCCTATTTTGGATGATGGTCTGGGCGGAGGCAGTTCCGGTGGCGGTGTAGCTGGTGGACTCATCGGCAGCACGGCTAGTACGGATAATATAACTAAAATTTCTGTTTATGCCTTGGATAAAAAATCTGCGGATGATGGTCTTCCAGCGGATGAAAATAGGATAGAAGCCCTGCTGTCTCAATTTAAAGTTAATAATGTGTGCTATCGGGCAAGCACATTAAATGTGAAAACGGGAGATAATGTTACTGTGACATTAGATTCGAACGATATGATTCAAGCGTATCAACCAGAAACAAAAGATGGGGTTACTATTCAAAAGTATGGCGTATATGGACATGTATTACGCTACTATTCTTTTGTACCGAAATGAGGATTTTCAAGCAAAAGAGCCGCCGGAATAACGCGGCTCTTTTGCTGTGTGCATAACCTTGCAGGAATACGTTGAAAATGATTGAAGATGGCATATAATCCGTTGCAGTTGGTTTATTTGAGGAGGATTTTATGCCGGACAGTAAAAAGAAAAAAATGGTCGTTCTGCAAGTTTTGCCGGAACTCAATCAGGGCGGTGTCGAGCTTGGTACAACGGAAATTGCTTCGGAACTGCAAAAAAGAGGTATTGAAAATTATGTCGCCTCGGAAGGCGGACGCATGGAACATAATCTCGAGCGGATCAAAGTGAAACACTTTACGTTGCCGCTGAAAACGAAAAATATCTTCAAAATGTATCTGAATGCTTTGCGCTTATCCGCAATTATCAAAAAATATGGCATTACCATTGTTCATGCCCGTTCTCGTGCGCCGGCTTGGAGCGCTTATTGGGCGGCTAAACGCTGCGGCGTTCACTTTGTGACGACTTTCCACGGAACATATGGCTTGGGACCTTGGAAAATTAAAAAATTTTATAATCGTGTGATGACTTACGGCGAACGCGTGATTGCCATCTCTAACCACATTAAAGAACATATTATTCATCACTATGGGACGGATGAACAAAAAATTCGCTTAATTGCTCGTTGCGTCAATATGGATAATTTTGATGTGGATCATATTTCCGCCGAACGCATGATTAAATTTATGGAAGAAAATAATATCCCTGAAGATAAACCGATTATCAGCCTGATCGGGCGCTTGACCAATTGGAAAGGGCAAAAACTCTTGATTGAGGCCTTGAATAAAATTAAAACGCAAGATTTTTATTGTCTTTTGATCGGTGATGATCAGGGACGAACCAAATACAGTGACGAACTGAAAGAAATGATCAAAAAATATGGTATGGAAGATCGTTTTAGATTTATCCGTCATGTCAGTGATGTTCCGGCGGCAATGATGACTTCGGAAATTGTTCTGTCAACTTCGATCGAGCCGGAGGCGTTCGGTCGCATTGCGATTGAAGGTCAGGCAATGGGGCGAATTGTGGTGGCTTCAAATATCGGCGGATCAAAAGAAACTGTTATTGACGGTGTCACCGGAAAATTGTTTGAAAGCGGAAATGCCGATGATTTGGCTGCCGCTTTGCATTGGGCGCTGCATCTGTCGACAAAAGAAAAAGAAAAAATCGGCGCGGCAGCGATAAAAAATGTAAAAGAACATTTTACAAAACAAATAATGTGTGATAAAACAATCAAGGTTTATGAAGAATTAAACTGAAAAAAACTGAATTTTATATAGTGAAGAGGTAGAAAATGGTTAAAATAAAATTGCCGGATGGCAGTGTTTTAGAAGAAAAAGACGGTGTTTCCGGATTGGAAATTGCCGAAAAGATTAGTTCAGGCTTGGCCAAAGCCGCATTAGCCGTATCCGTAAACGGCACATTGCAAGATTTAACTGCACCGATTACCACAGATTCTACAGTCACTATCATTACCGCCAAGGACAAAGAAGGTTTGCATGTTTTACGGCACTCTTGCTCGCACGTTATGGCTGAAGCCGTTCAAGAGTTATGGCCGAATACGCAGGTAACAATCGGTCCGGCGATCGAAAATGGTTTTTATTACGATTTTGCCCGTCAAGAACCTTTTACCACCGAAGATTTCGTGAAAATTGAAGCCAAAATGCATGAAATTGTGAAGCGTGATGAAAAAATTGAGCGCATTGTTATGCCGCGCGAAGAAGCGATCCGCTTTTTCAAAGATAAGGGCGAGCACTATAAGGTGGAAATTATTGAGGACTTGCCGGAAGGCGAGACGATTACCCTTTATCGTCAAGGCAATTATACCGATTTGTGCCGCGGACCGCATGTGCCGTCAACTTCTAAAATCGGCGATGCGTTTAAGCTGACTAAAGTGGCCGGTGCTTATTGGCGCGGTGATTCAAATAATGAAATGCTGCAAAGACTTTATGCAACCGCATGGGCGAACAAAAAAGATTTGGATGCGTATTTGACAATGCTGGAAGAGGCGGCCAAACGCGATCATCGCAAGATCGGCAAGGAAATGGACTTGTTCCACTTTGAGCCGGAATATGCACCCGGAGCGGTTTTTTGGCATGACAAAGGCTATAAAATTTATCGTAAATTGATTGAATATATGCGCAATCGCCAAAATCACAACGGCTATGAGGAAATCTCGACGCCGCGCATTATGGATAGAGTTTTATGGGAAACTTCCGGTCACTGGGATAAATATGGCGCACATAACTATTCCGGTAAAACGGAAGACGGACGTGTCTTTTGTGTTAAACCGATGAACTGTCCGGGCGGATTGCTTGTTTATAAACAAGGTGTTAAATCGTACCGCGATCTTCCGCTCAGAATTGCCGAGTTCGGTAAGGTTAACCGCTATGAGGCTTCCGGTTCTTTGATGGGGTTGATGCGTGTGCGCGAGTTTACGCAAGATGATGCTCATATCTTTTGCACGCTGGAACAAATGGAAGAAGAGTGCATTAACACCATGAAGCTCATTTTTGATATTTATAAAGACTTTGGTTTTGATAATGTCAAAATCTATCTTTCGACTCGTCCGGACAGCATCTATCGGATCGGTTCGGATGAAGTGTGGGATATTTGTGAAAATTCTTTGGCGCATGCTTTGGAAAAACACGGATATGCCTATGAAATCAATCCGGGAGAGGGCGCATTCTACGGGCCTAAGCTGGAATTTATTCTGCGCGATGCGATCGGGCGTGAATGGCAATGCGGTACAATTCAGGTCGATATGAATCTGCCGGAAAGATTTGATATTTCATATATCGGGGAAGATGGCGAAAAACATCGTCCGGTCATGTTGCACCGAGCTTTGTTCGGATCAATCGAACGCTTTTTAGGTATTTTGATTGAACATCATGCCGGAAAGTTTCCGTTGTGGCTATCGCCGCTGCAAGCCGTTGTGGCGCCGATTGTTAACGAGTTTGACGGTTATGCACGGGAAGTGGCAGACGCTCTGGAAAAAGCCGGACTTAAAGTGGAAACGGATTTGCGCAACGAGAAAATTAATTATAAAGTGCGTGAACATTCACTGGCGAAAGTTCCGGTTATTGTGGTTGTCGGAGCTAAAGAACGCGATAATCGGACGGTGACAATTCGTCGGCTCGGTTCGGAAAAACAAGAGGTTATGGCACTTGATGCGTTTGTGGCAAAAATGCAGGCAGATGCGCAGATGCCGCACTTGTTTGAATGAAATCGATGAAATTTGAAGGAAGGCTCGGAAACGAGCCTTTTTTTATAGTAAAAATAAAAATGAAAAAATTTAGTATTGTATAAGAGAAAAAATATAACAAATTATACACGAGAACTATTATACGGCAAACTTCCGGTGCGCCTTACTGCCCCTAAACCCGGACAAAGTGAATATTATTATTTGGATCAAAGGGGATTAAGCAGATAGGCTGACCGCAAGGAAATAGAAGCGGAAAATAAGAATTCGCCTTGCAGGGAGTTTTGGATGTCTATCACAAGAAATATGAAAAAGTCATTTTTTCCTAAAATCGCTCTATTTTTCCGTTTGCAGCAAATTTTGACGGGTAAGGGATTCTCTATTTTCCTTTTGCCAATTCAGAGCATTCTGAACGAATTTTTCGGCACGATCAAAATTGAAATGCCCATCCTGTTTCAATTTGCCCTCAGCATCAATAAAAATAGTCCCTTTGGCTACTTTGGCGATTTTGATAAGTTCATTAATCACATTTTCAGGGGAAAGCCCGCCGGCATATCCTTGGAAAGCATGATCAAAAAGAGGTGCTTTGCGCGTGCTTGGCGCAACGCCTTCTCCAAAGGAATCATCAAACAAAACATCAAACTTTATGCCGCGATGATAGGCTTTCTGAATGAATGGTAAATTCGGCTGACTGGCCGATAAAATGACAGGGTGTGATGAAAGGGTATTGATTGTTTTTTCCAGCGTGGTGATGTCAGGAACGCTTCCGGAAGCGAAAAATTCTCTGCCGATCTTAAAGTTAAGTTGTATGCGGCCGGTCGCTTGTCCAATGGCCAATAACTCAGAAATTTCATCCGGAACTTTTCCATCGCAAAAAGAAACGACGAAACCTTCATTCAAATGCAGAGCCACTTTATTTTCAATTTTTTGTTCGTTCAGTTTGCAAAGAAACTCTTTCAGCCAGTGAAATCTAGGGGTATGATAGCCGGCTTTTTTGGGGGAACATTGTACTCCGAATTCCACATTCTTATATTTTTTTAAAAAATCTATCGCATTATTGATGTCGTTATTCTCATTAATACCTGAGCATACAACTGTTTTTAAAAGCATCATTCATTCCCGTCTAAATTACAAAAAAGCCGCTGTTCAAAGCGGCTTTTCAGTTTGGCGGAGCGTAGAGGACTCGAACCTCTGCATCGTTATTCGCGATGACGGATTAGCAATCCGCTGTATTACCACTCTACCAACGCTCCGTGGCTGTATAACTAATAAACGAAGTTTTTTTCAACGTCAATATATTTTTTTAGTTTTTTACAAATTCTTGAATATTTTTGCCTGATGAATATTTTATGGCATATATGGAGGAAAAAATGGAAATATATTTGTTTATATCGTTGATTTTCATCTACGTCATTACGGCATTTATGGTCAAACCGCAAATTGTCAACAGAATATGGACTTTGGCGTTTATCGTAGCCTTTCTGATTACGTCGGTTTCCTTGGCGTTTTTACGGATTACCGATCAAGATGTTATGATGGCGGCGGATAATTTAAACTGGTATTACCTTTTATATCTGTTCGGATCGATTTCGGTTATTCTCGGTATGATTAACATGTGGATGTATCGCAAGCCTTTATGGCGAGTTATTCGTAGCACAAATACACAGGATGAGCAGAAAGAATAGTTGATTTGTTGAATGCGATATGATATTCCCTTGAGAAGAGGGATAAATGTATCGTATTCAAAACATAAAAATGCCCTTAGAGGCATCGCTTGATGATTTGCAAAAAACAGTGGCCGAGCAATTGCACTTGGACTATGCTGATTTTTCTGTATTCAAGATCAGTAAAAAAGCGGTTGATGCACGTAATAAAAATAACGTGCATTTTGTGTATAGTGCTGATTTTGAGACCGAGAAATCTTTTAAGGCCATATCTTGTTTAGAAATTAAGCCTGATGAACCGCTTTCTTTGCGCATTAAATCTTGCCGTCAGCGACCGTTGGTTATAGGTAGCGGGCCGGCCGGAATGTTTGCCGGTTTGGCTCTGGCAGAGGCCGGTTTGCAACCGATTATTATTGAACGCGGTGCGGAAGTTTCGGAAAGAGGACGGCTTGTTGAGCGATTTTGGCAGACCGGGCATCTGGATGCGGAAACGAATATTCAATTCGGTGAGGGTGGAGCCGGTACATTTTCCGACGGCAAATTAATGAGCGGCATTAAAAAAGATCGCTTTACACAAAAAGTTTTTCATGAATTGGTTGCGGCCGGTGCGCCGCCGGAAATTCTGTTCTTGGCTAAACCGCATATCGGAACGGATAATTTGCGCCAAGTCGTGCAAAATATACGGCAAAAAATCATAAGTTTGGGCGGCGAATATCGCTTTCATACCAAACTTGAAGAATTGGTTGTGCACGACGGTAAGTTATCAGCTGTACGCTTACGGCATGACAATCAGATTGAAGAATTGCCGGCGCAATATGTGTTTTTAGCTATCGGTCACAGTGCGCGCGATACTTTTGAAATGCTTTATCGCAGCGGTGTGCATATGCAGCAAAAACCATTTTCGGTCGGCGTGCGTATTGAACATGAACAAGAGATGATTAACCGTGCGCAGTATGGTCAATTTGCCGGCCATCCGCAATTGGGCGCGGCAGATTATAAATTGGCCGTGCATCTGCCAAACGGTCGATCTTTGTATACATTTTGCATGTGTCCGGGCGGCAGTGTGGTGGCGGCGGCTTCGGAACCGCAAAGAGTTGTCACCAATGGTATGAGCGAATTTTTGCGCGATCGGGAAAATGCCAATGCCGCACTTTTGGTCGGTGTTGATCAGAAAGATTTTGCCGACAGATCACCCTTGGCCGGTATGTATTTTCAGCGCCGATTGGAGGAAAAAGCTTTTCTAGTCGGCGGCGGAAATTATGCGGCACCGGTTCAGCTTGTCGGAGATTTTCTTAAAAATGTATCCAGCAATAAAATAGGAACAGTAAAACCTTCTTATCAGCCGGGAATTTTACCGACCGACCTAGGCCGGATCTTTTCAACGGAAATTGCGGATACACTGCGCTTAGGACTCAAGGAAATGGGGCGAAAATTACGTGGCTTTGATACGTATGATGCTGTTCTGACCGGCGTTGAAACGCGGAGTTCGTCGCCGGTACGGATTGTTCGCGATGAAAAAATGCAAAGCAATATCGAAGGTCTGTTTCCTTGCGGTGAAGGTGCCGGTTATGCCGGTGGAATTACCTCGTCGGCCGCCGACGGCTTAAAAGCAGTATACAGCTTGCATGAGGATTAGAGGTTGACAAGATTTTCATTGTAGTTTAGCTTTGCACATAGGGAACTGATATGAAAAAAAGTTTAGTTGTTTTATTACTCCTTTTATTGACTGCCTTGAGTATGTTACTTGTGGGGCGCTCGGCGGATATTAAAACAGGCCGGATACAAATATTTTCGGAAAAAGGCAGAGCGCAGCCGGTATTTTCCGTCATTCTTCCGACATACAATCGCGCCGCCTATTTGCCGCGGGCGATCACGTCGGTGCAGGGACAAACTTTTACGGATTTTGAGCTGATTATTGTTGATGACGGATCGACGGATAATACAAAAGAAGTTGTCCGCCGATTTCAAGAAAATGATCCGCGAATTATTTACATTGACAGCGGTCAAAATTACGGTGTGAGTCATGCGCGCAATCTTGCTTTGCAAACCGCAAAAGGAAAATATATTTCCATTTTGGATTCAGATGATATGTTTTTTCCGACACTGCTCGCGAGTGAGTATAGATATATGGAAGAAAATTCCGATATGGCTGCGGTTACCGCCAGACCTTATCAACTGAGTGAAGACGGAACAACCCAGCATTATGACGGAGAGGTTTATGCCAATCCGGTGATGTTGTTGTTTGATAATGAAATGGTACATGTCGGGGCGGCTTTAAGACGAGATTTTTTAATGCAAAATCATATACAGTACGATGAAAATTGGCATGCGGCTGAAGATTATAAACTATGGGCCGAGATTTTAATTCACGGCGGGAAAATAACCATGCTGGATCAGTATTTGACAGCCATTCGTTTTCATTCAACGGGGAGTAAAGCGTATTATGAAGAAATGAACACACGTTCAGCTGAGGTCAGAAAGATGTTGCAGGAGCATTTTGCGTCCAATGAAAAAAATCCATGCCGGATTTTAAAAAAAATAGACCGGAAAGAAACGCAATTTGCTAAAAATGATATAGCAAAAGCAAAATTTTTGTTTTGTTCGGGTGATTATGCCGGTATGTATTTCATTGTGGAAGAGGCGGATGGTCGCGAACGTATTTTTGTTGAAAATGAACAAGGTCGGTATTGTGAAATCAATACACATCAATGCGGACGGATTCTTAATCAAGATAACAGTAAGATCGTTATGGAATATGAGGATCATATTGTCAAAACTTACCTGAAAAAAGATCCATATTTATATCAAAATTTAAGCAAAGGTCGTTAACAATGCGCAAAAAAAGGTGGAAAATTTTACTGGTGTTGCTCGTCATTTTAATCGCCGGATATTTTATCCTGCCTCGTTTTGTATGGATAAGTCACGGCTACATCGGATTTAATGAATTGCAGGAAAAATACGGGCAAAAAATTAAAAATCCGGTATTTTCCATCATTCTTCCGACATACAATCGCGCCGCCTATTTGCCGCGGGCGATCACATCGGTGCAGGGACAAACTTTTACGGATTTTGAGCTGATTATTGTTGATGACGGATCAACGGATAATACAAAAGAAGTTGTCCGTCGATTTCAAGAGAATGATCCGCGGATTATTTACATTGACAGCGGTCAAAATTACGGTGTGAGCCATGCGCGCAATCTTGCCTTGCAAGCCGCAAAAGGAAAATATGTGGTGATGCTTGATTCGGATGATATGTTTTTTCCGCCGTTGCTTGCAACTGAGTATAAATTTTTCAGAAAACATCCGGAAATTGATGTACTTGCGGTTAAACCTTATAAAATAGAGGATGATGGTTCTGCCGGCGGCCGCGATTATCCGACCATGAACACGGTCATGTTTTTATTTAACAACGAAATGGTGCATATCGGTGCGGCCGTACGTAAGTCGTTTTTGGAACAAAGCGGTGTGATCTTTGATGAAAGTTGGCATACGACGGAAGATTACAAATTCTACGCTGATTTGCTTATGAAAGGCGCTAAGTTTCATATGATAGATCAGTTTTTGGTTGGTATCAGATATCATCATACCAATACAAACTCATATTATGATGAAATGGCAAAACACGCCGAAAAAGTCAACGATTTAATGAAAGAACATTTTTCACCGCAAACAAATAATGTGTGTTCTTATGTTAAGGAGATTGACGGGAAATTTGAGCAATTTGATCAAAATGATGTGGCCAAAGTAAAATTTTTATTTTGCAGCGGTGATTATGCCAACCGTTATTATATTCTCAGAAATGAAAACAAACCGGCGATTATTTTACTGCGTCAAAAGGGAAATTACTTCTGTGAAATTGGCGGAACAATGTGCGGTACTGTTGAAGCAAAAGATGAGACGGCGGAAAGCATATGCCTTACCATCAAGTGGGATCATGCTGAACAAGAAGAAAGATTTTGTCAGGTGGTGACCGGAGAATATTGGGCTGAACAGTAAAGGCAGAAAAAAAACAGCATCGTTCTTTTAAAGGAAAATATTGATGCTGCGTTTATTTGCTCACATTTTTTCATAAAGGTAGGTTTAGCACTTGCTTTTTTTAAAAAAAAATTCTAAATATCACTAGATGTTAAAAATAGAAGATGGAAACGATGGCTGATACTGAGTACTACGATCTGCTGGAAGTAAGCAAAACGGCTTCACAAGAAGAAATTAAACGCGCCTTTCGCAAACAGGCAATGAAATATCATCCGGATCGCAATCCCGGAGATAAGACCGCTGAGCAAAAGTTTAAACAAATTAATGAAGCATACGAAGTTTTAAAAGATGAACAAAAACGTGCAGCGTATGATCATTACGGCAAGGCTGGTGTTTTCGGGCAGGGTAATCCGTTTGGTGGCGGGTTTGATTTTTCCGGCGGTGGGTTTGCCGATATCTTCAATGACATATTTTCCGACTTTATGGGCGGCGGCTCTGCCCGTCGCAGCGGACCGACTTCCAGCCGCAGAGGCATTGATTTGCGCTATAATATGAATATCACTCTGGAAGAAGCCTTTCACGGGACAGAAAAAGAAGTCACTATTCCGACGGTTGAAAATTGTGAAAAGTGTCACGGCAATGGTACGAAGAATGGTGAAAAACCGGATATTTGTTCGATGTGTCACGGAAGCGGCAAAGTGCGGCGGCAACAAGGCGGTTTCTTTGTGTTTGAAACAGATTGTCCGATGTGCCACGGACAAGGATATGTTGTTAAAGAAGCTTGTCCGGATTGCCATGGTGCCGGTCAGGTTAAAGAAAACAAAAAGCTGAAAATAAAAATCAAATCCGGCGTTGATACAAATATGCGTATACGCGTTGCCGGAGAGGGAACAGCCGGCATGTTCGGCGGCGAAAACGGCGATTTGTATGTTGATATTATCGTTGAGCGCCACAAATTATATGAGCGGCGCGGCGATGATTTGTATGCGATTGTTCCGGTATCCGTCAGTTGTGCCATTTTAGGCGGCAAAATCGCCATTCCGGGAATCGACGGACAAAAAGTCGAAGTCGAAATACCCGCCGGAACGCAAAATGATGCGCTGATAAAAGTCAAGGGCGAAGGTATGCATCTTTATGATTCGGAAAAGCGCGGTGATCTTTATGTCAGTGTTCGTGTGATGATTCCGCACAAACTGACCGCTAAACAAAGGGAATTAATGGAAGCCTTTCAGCGTGAGAGCGAAGATGAAAAATGTCAGCCGGAAATTAAAACCTTCTTTGACAAGATTAAAGATTTGTTCAATTAATTTCATTGTTTAAATGGTTGCGGCTTGTCAGATATGTCCGGCGATTGAAAAAAATCATCCAAGAAAAAAAGGTATTTTTCAGCGCTAAAAACGCCAAACGTAATAGATATTACACCTGTTGTTGTCTTTACATTTTTGGCATATTTCTGCAATATCGGATGGGGTTGAATGTCGTAAGCAAGAAGGATCATTAACAAGGCAATTTATATCGCCTTTTTTTGTGCCTGTATACCCGTCGTCATGGTGGATGACTAGGCTCCACAAAGAAGAATGAAAGGACATAGCGACTTGGTACAAATTAACGCATTGTTCAAAGGCATTGCCATTGCTGAGGTAGACGTAAAAGCCAAACTGAGTGAATGTTGTGTTTCGACTTATCCAGAATATGGCTCTATTTTTGAATACATCATAAATTCCGGTGGTATTATCTTCTCTGATCATTTCTTCGGGTATCCATCCTAGATTCAGAAAAGTACGTAGTGGATCAACGGGTAAATCGGACATGCTGGCGGAGAGTGCGCCATACTGCGTTTCAATGGTGCTGAGGATAGTGCTGATTTGTTCGCGTTGTTTGTTCAAGAGATGACGGCGCATGGCACGGGAGTAGGCGGTGATTGAACCCACCGTTAAAACACCGATGATTGCTAAGACACCCAGCATTTCGATCATACTTCTTCCGCTCTGCTTGAATCTGCAGGCGATTTTCTCACTTGTGTACCTTTTATTGTACACGTCGTTCGAAAATTGCGGCGCATCTTCGGCGCATATCGGAAGAAGGCGGCCGTATTGCGGCGCATCTGCACCACACTCCGGCCGCAGGCCTCTGTTAGATAGGTTTGTTTTTGCGTTCATCCTGATTTTTTCTCCTTAGAAGGTAAAAGGGGTAATGTGAAAAAATATTTTTTTCACATTACCCCCCCACAACAAAAGTCAAGAGTTTTTTGTAAATTATAGGTTATGATAGTTTTGCAGGCGAAAAAAGGTAAGGAAGAAGTGCTGGGGCACTTCAAAGATGAGATCGCTGGACAAGGTGACGCACAGCGCACCTTGAGCGATGACGTTATTATTATAAATCATGCCTGTGAGTGTGGAACACACGATGTCAGAGCATCTTCAATATTTTTTAAAGATTCGGGAGAGCTTCAATATTATTTCCCTAGCATAACAAAACGGCAATACCTTGCGTCATCACAAACACGGCAGAGTTCGGATATTTCAGTCGGAGTAAGATCGCGTATGCAGAGTCTGCCACAATATTTATCACCAAAATACTTGTTGGTATAGTGGCCTTCGTTAGTATATTTGTATACTTCCGTAAGCCATAGAAAAGAATGGTATTGCTTAATGATCATTTGATAGAGATTGATACATTGCTCATGTGGATTGTCGTGGGCAAGTTCAAGAGTTAAGTCCAGATAAGGTTCCTCTGAGCCTACATAACCAAACGACACTCTATTTTTGAAAACGTCATAAATGTAATTTGAATCATCTTTGATCATTTCTTCGGGAATCCAGCCGAAAGTTTTGAAGATGGGCATTAGGTTAGTAGAAGGTAAAGAATTTGCAAAAATTATATCATGATGGGTTTCGGCGGCGCTCAAGATATAGCTGATTTGTTCGCGCTGCTTATTGAGGAGATGGCGGCGCATAGCACGGGAGTAGGCAGTGATTGAACCCACCGTTAAAACACCGATAATTGCCAACACTCCTAACATTTCAATCATACTTCTTCCGCTCTGCTTCATAATTTTTCTCCTTAGAAGGTAAAAGGGGTAATGTGAAAAAATATTTTTTTCACATTACCCCCCCCACAACAAAAGTCAAGTCTTTTTTTATAAGGAAAGTAATTTTGTAAAATAAAAACAGAAGCCGAACAATTTAAGTGAAAGAAAAAAGTAGCAAATAAAAAAAGAATCGTGTAGTCGGTA
>JAFVEP010000020.1 GCA_017475935.1 Alphaproteobacteria bacterium | reverse complement strand
CCGGCGTTCTTTCGCCCGCCTCTCGCTTGTAGTCGAACTCTCTCTACGAGTTCAAATCTCTTCTGACTTCGTCATTTAAAATATAAAACACCCGCTTTGGGGTGCTTTATATTTTATTGGTGATCCCAACGAGATTCGAACTCGTGTTGCAGCCTTGAGAGGGCCGCGTCCTAGGCCTCTAGACGATGGGACCGTTAAATCAAATTTCTTGTACTTTATTTCACCGAAAAAAGCAAGACTTTTTTACAAAAATATTTTTTTGCATTACTTGTTAATAATTATTAACAAACACTTTCCATTTTTTGCAAAAGGGTTCATTATTTAATCTGAGACAGGTTTTTTTGAAAGGCTTAAAACATGAGAGTTCTTTTGGTTGAAGATGATTATGCGGTATCGCAAAGCATTGAAACCATGCTGAAAAAAGAGGGCATGGTTGTCGATGCAACAGATTTAGGTGAAGACGGTTTGGATATAGCCAAACTTTATGATTATGACATTATCATTTTAGATTTAATGCTGCCGGATATGAATGGATACGAAGTTCTCAAAAATTTACGCAGCGCCAAAGTTAACACGCCGGTACTGATCCTGTCCGGACTTTCCGAACCGGATAAAAAAGTTAAAGGTTTAGGTTTCGGCGCCGATGATTATTTGACCAAGCCGTTTGACCGTGCTGAACTTTTGGCACGTATTCAGGCCGTTGTCAGAAGATCTAAAGGTCACTCCAACTCCGTTATTCGCACCGGCGATGTTGAAATTGATTTGGATACGCAAACCGTAACCGTCAAAGGTAAAACACTTCATTTAACCGGCAAAGAATACGGCATTATGGAATTACTCTCTCTCCGCAAGGGTGCAACTTTGAACAAAGATCAATTTTTAAACCATTTGTATGGCGGTATTGACGAACCGGAGTTGAAAATCATCGACGTCTTTATTTGCAAATTGCGCAAAAAATTGGAAAAAGCCTCCGGCGGTAAAAATTACATTGAAACCGTTTGGGGCCGCGGTTATGTCTTAAGAGATCCGGACGAAAAAAATTAAAGGAAAAAGCCATGAACCAACACGGAAGATCTATGATTGAAATGCTCGGAGTGCTTGCCATTATCGGTGTGCTTTCCATTGGCGGAATCGCCGGTTTTTCCAGCGCAATGATGAAATCAAAAGTCAACAAAACTTTGCAGCAGATCAGTGCTATTTCTTCGGCAGTATCTTCTTTGGATGTGGCAACTTACGAAGGTTTAAACAACAAAACCGTTATCAAAATGAAAGCGGCAAAGGCAGCAGATGATCATAACAATATTGACAATGCGTTTGGCGGAAGAATCAATGTCAGCGATACGGACAACGGCGCTTCGTACAAAATCGAACTGACTGCGGTTCCGGAAGAAGCTTGCATTGCGCTTTTATCGCACGAATGGTCTGCCAAAGGTCATTTCGCCGGTTTAAGCGTTAACGACACTTCGGTCAAGCCGGCAAATGTTGCCTCGGCCATCGGTTCTTGCCGACAGACAAACACGATTGTGGTCAAATATCAATAAGAAAACGCCCGTCAATCACTCTGACGGGCTTATTTTAATTTGCTCTATTTTTTTAGCTAAACCGGAAGAATCATCTGTTTCCACAAAAATTCCAAACAGACTGGCTTTTCCTTTGGCCGGTGTCAGACGATCACCAACATACGCTCGACGCAAGCGATTAATCGGCGCCTGAACATCAAATCCAAGAACGGAATTATAATCGCCGCACATGCCGACATCGGTGATATAAGCCGTTCCCTTCGGCAACAAACGCGCATCAGCTGTCGGCACATGCGTGTGTGTTCCGGCAACACAAGACACTCGTCCGTCAAGATAATACCCCAGAGCCTGTTTTTCCGACGTTGCTTCCGCATGAATATCCACCATAATCGCGTCAACATTTCTGCCCAGTGTGTAGTTTTTAAGAATAGCATCAACCGTCTGAACCGGACAATCAACCGCTTCCATATAAAGACGCCCTAAAAGCTGAATAACCAAAATTTTCCGTCCGTCCGGCAATTCATAAAGAACAAATCCGCGCCCCGGATTCCCATCGGGAATATTCGCCGGCCGAACAATTGTTTTACACTCATCTAAAAAGGGAACGATGTCACGCTGATTTAAGAAGTGATTTCCGGTCAGCAAAATATCAGCGCCCTGCGCCAAAAAATCGCGGCAAATCCCCGGAGTCACACCAAACCCGTGTGCAGCATTTTCCACATTTAAAATGATTGCATCAGTTTTGTATTTTTCTTTAATATACGTCAGTTTTTCCGACACAATTTCGCGGCCGCTCCGCGCCACAATATCTCCGGCATAAAAAAATCTCATATCCACTCCTTTGGCTCAGATTAGCAAAATATTTAATTTATGCAACAAAATTTAAAAAAATATTGTATTGTTTAAAGTGTGTGTTAATATAGCCGATGATAGAAGATAAGGAAGGTTTTATGTATAAGATATTTTATTTTACAATGGGCGGTTTTCTGTTGATCACCAGCGCCTTTGCAGCCGAGGAGATGATCGGTACGGAAAACAAACCCAAGCTGACCATAAGCTATCAAAACAATGCCGGTGTTTTTTCCGAAAACGGCGAATCTGCCCCAACGGCCGACATGCTGCGCCCGATTGATCCGAGCAAACTCACCGTTCCGAATTTTGCCGCCCAAACTAAAATTGCCCGTCATAGATTTAAGCCGCACAATCCGCCGGTCAATAAAAATTATTTTCCTTATTTACAAAGGTCGCAAATTGATTGGGCTAAAGAGCTTCATATGTCCAATGCGCAAGCTGACCGATTGGATAAAATGCAATTAAAAAATCGGCAGGAAACAGAAAAAATCATGAAAGAAATTGAAAAATTACATGACGAGATATACAAAATACAACAGCACGAAATTGCCGATATAAAAGGTCTTCTGACCGAAAAGCAATTACCGCGCTATCAAAAAATATTGAAACGCCTGCAAAAGGAAGAAAAACTTTCCGGCAAAAATATCAAAACACGTTAAAGAGGAAACCAAAATGTTCAAAATTTTACTGACAGCTTTACTTATTTTACCATTTTCAATACAAAATGCTTGCGCCCAAACAGACGATTTCGGGCTGGAAGAAACAAACGAAACAGTCGCACCGGTACAGACAGAAACGGCAAGCGAGAATAAAAGTGTGACCGAAACCGAAGAAGTGAAGGAAGAAGCAGAAGCGGAGGCGAAAGAAGAAGCGGAAGCAGAACCGAACACCGAAACGAATATAGCGGTCGTCGATGAAGACATTCAAGAAAACGAAAATGAGCCTGCCGCTGTTGAGCTTAAAAAAGAAGCTGCTCCGCAAGAAAGCGAAAATTTAAGCTACTATATTCAGCACTTAAATCTGAGTGTTGAACAGCAAGACCAAGTCAAATACCTCAGCGATGATTATCAACTGAAAAAAGAGCAACTGTTGCGCAGCCTTGATGTTATTCGCCAACAAGCGCATGTTTTGGAAGCGCAAAATTTAGCACAGTTCGAATCCATTCTGACACCGGAACAAAAAAGCCTGTTCCACGAATTGAAAAGAAAATACGAGAGCAGACAACAGTGAGATTGTGCTGTCGGTATTGAATTAAACATTAAATAAAAAGTTCATCAAATCTCCGTCTTTGACAAGGTAATCCTTGCCTTCGGAGCGAATTTTTCCTGCATCGCGGCACCCTTGCTCTCCGCCGAACTTAACATAATCATCATATGCTATTGTTTCCGCGCGAATAAATCCGCGTTCAAAGTCCGAGTGAATAATACCGGCGCATTGCGGTGCTTTCATACCATCAACAAAAGTCCATGCACGAACTTCTTTCGGTCCGGCGGTAAAGAAGGTTCTCAATCCCAAAAGATTGTAACCGGCGCGAATAATTTTAGACAGTCCGGTTTCTTCCAAACCGAGCGCTTGCAAAAAGTCCTGCCGTTCCGCCTCCGATTCCAATTGAGCGACTTCCGCTTCAATTTCGGCTGAAATAATCACACTTTCTGCGCCTTCTGCTTGCGCCATTTGACGTACGGCATCGGAAAAAGCATTACCAGTTGCCGCAGAGTCTTCGTCAACATTACACACATACAAAACGGGTTTTGCTGTTAAAAGCTGCAGCATTTTATAAGCTTTAACCGCCTCTTTATCCGCCGGATCCGGCGCGGCACTGATTGCCGGTTTGCCGTTTTGCAGCGCAGCGATAATCGGTTCCATAACGCGCACATTAACTGCGGCTTCTTTATCACCGGCCGTTGCTTTTTTACGCAGCTGTTCGATACGTTTCTGCAATGATTCCAAATCAGCGATCATCAATTCTGTTTTAACAATTTCGGCATCACTGACCGGATCAACACGGCCTTCGACATGCGTAATATTATCATTTTCAAAACAGCGAAGAACATGAATAACCGCATCTGTTTCACGAATATTGGCCAAAAACTGATTGCCCAAACCTTCTCCTTTGGAAGCACCTTTAACCAGTCCGGCAATATCGACAAATTCAAGCTGTGTCGGAACAATATTTTTCGGATGAACCATTTCCACAAGTTTATCCAGCCGATTATCCGGAACCGCCACACGACCGGTATTCGGCTCAATCGTACAAAACGGAAAATTCGCCGCCTGTGCGGCAATTGTTTGTGTCAATGCATTAAAAAGGGTTGATTTACCGACATTCGGCAATCCGACAATACCACAATTAAATCCCATAATTAACTCCGTTCATCACTAAATTATCAATTGTGACAACTTATAGCGAATTTCACGGCACTTTGCAAGCTTATTTTATGTTAAGATCAGCGAAATATTTTAACTCTGTCCGCAAGCGGCAAAAAAGTTTTTTCCGCCGCCGGCCGAACAATGGATCCGAAAGGCATTTGCGCCACCATTTTCCACGATTTCGGCAGGTTGAAATGCCGGCTGGTTTGCGTTTCGACAAGCTCCGTATAGTGTTGCAGCGAAGCACCTATGCCGTTTTCGGCCAAAACCTGCCATATCATATATTCAAGCATTCCGTTCGCCTGCATGGCCCAAGTTTCCATATTTTGCCGGTAAAGCGGAAATTTTGCGGCAAATTCTTTGACGACATCTGAATCCTCATAAAAAAGAATCGTGGCATAGGCCTCGGAAAAACGCCTGATGTTCTTCATAGCCTGTTCTTTTTTCTCCGACGATGCAGCTGCCACGGCTTCTTTTTCGACCATTTTCCAAAAATCGGCATGACTTTGCCGAAACAAAATAACCGTCCGTGCCGATTGCATATTAAACGCAGTCGGACAATGTAAAACACAGTCTTCAATCAGTTGAACCACCGCTTTTTCATCCAGTGGCAAATCTTTACCCAGTGCATAAATCGTGCGCCGCCGCCCAATGTTTTTACTCAACATGAACTTTCTCCTTTTGACGAGATATAGCGTTTAGAAAGAAAAAAACAAGATCAATCAATATAGTTTTTAATTTTTTGCAGTGATTTACGCGTATCGGACACGGCTGTTTTATAATTAATACCCTCATAAATCTCCAACGCCGAATTAAAATAATTCCGCGCTTCCAGCATAAATTTTTCATCTTCATTCTGCTTGCCCAACAGATAATAGATATGGCCTATTTTTCCTTGTATTTCAGCCCATTCACGCGGATAAACGCTTTGTTCGTAAATTTTCTGCGCATTTTTATAACTGTTGATGGCCAGCTGCATCAAATCATGACTGTGCGTACTCATACCGAGCAAGGTTAAATAATACCCGAGCAAGCCCTCTATATGACACCAAGATTGAGGAAATTGCGTTAACGAAAATACTTTTTCGGCTTCACGCAGCTGCGACACGGCATCTCTGAGCGCCTGCAAATCGGTTGTACTTTTCCAAAATTCAAAATACATCAACGCCAGATGATATGAAATAACACCATAGTCATAAGGATAATTGCGGTTTAAATGTTTCAATGCTTCCTGATAGTTGGATATGGCCGGCCGAAGGTAAGACAGATTTTTGTCGGCACCGTTATAAAAAGCCGCCTCATAGAGTTGCCCCATATTGTTATACATACAGCCGTAATATATCGGCAAGCGTATATACTGCCTGTTTTTCAGGGCTGTTTCAAACAAATCAGCAATAATTTTGACCGTGGTTTCGTTTAAGTTGAACGCCGCGTTGGTCAAATAAATTTTACCGAGCATGTTCATGATATAAGGCATAAATTCACGGGCAATATCTTTCGGTGCGGTATCCTGCGATAACGATTTTATCAATTCGTATAAAATCTGCGGTTTTAATTTTTTCTGATCATTAGTCACCGGATTAACGGCGGCAACAATCACCGCACTGACAAGTGTCAAAAACGATGCGGAAAAATTTTCCGGATTAACGAAATAGCTCAGCGGTGCAAACAAACTGTCCAAAAGCGAAAAAGAAAGAGAATTCGGTATAACATACTGATTTTTAATCTGAAAATTCAAGCGGATTTTTCCCTCTTCCTCATACCCCCAAATCAAAACATCCGACTGCGTTTTATCGAGTATTTTAGAACCGCGATCTATAAAATCGAAAAAATTACGGCTTTGCAAATTCAGAAAATTTTTCGCAAACGGTTCATTAAAAAAGCGCACATCAAACAGCTGATTTTGTTTTAGTATTTCGGCCAAGCGAAAACCGCAATTCATGTTGCACTTATCTTCAAAGGCAACCACCGTCACACGAAAAACTTTTTCCGTATTTTGTTTGGGCTGAGGATTTAAAAAATTTTTCAGATTTTGCAAAACCATTGCGAATTAGTCCTCATTGTCGTGCCGTTCTTGAATTTTTTTCAAAGCTTCTTTTGTTTCGGAAATATTTTGCTTTACCTCGTCAACAAAATCCCGATTAATTTCACGAATGCTTTGTTTTCCCCGATTTTTCGCGATTGAGCTGTTGAGCCACATCGTGATCAATACTGAAATAATAAACACGGAATATGTATTAACGGCTGACATCTGAAAACACCCGAAAAACAGACTGATCGCACTGATTTTGAGAATATCCAAACTCAACACATATGCCGTACGAATTTGCGCGGCCTTGTAATAGAAGGTATTTTCCAATAATGTTCCTCCGTGATTGACCGAAAATTTGTTCCACAATGCGACCAAAAGCTCCGCCGCAAACACACTTGTGAAAATCACGCATGACGGAAAACTAAACTCTCCCAACTGCAAAAGCAAAATGCTGCAGATCAAAAATGCCGTCCCGACACACGCACCATCTTCAAAAACAAGTTTCTCGTTATAAAAATTCGGCGCCATATAGGCCAGGAGCAAACCGGCCAAAAATGCGGCACACAAAGCACTGTACATCGGCGCTCCGCCGAACAAGTTCAAAAGGCAAACCCCAAAAAGAGTAACCACACTCGGAACGGTAAAAGTATGCACGGTTGAATTCATCAGCGGATAGCCTAAACAAAAGACGCTGAAAAAAGCGATCAGTAAAACTTTTGTCACCATCGGATTCATCGGCAAATAGGCGAATCCGGCGTCAACCGGATAACTCAAAACCATTGTACTGATAGCCGCCACAACCGTTATTTTAAGCGCGATACCTCCCCAAAGCAGCGACACCGCATAAATCACGGCACACAGCAGCAACGGCAAAAACGCCCGCCATAAAGACAGCGAAACAATAAAATCCGTGCGGTCGATCCAAAAGAAAATAACGCTGACAGCAAGCGAATATAACAGCAGAATATACAAGAACGGCAGCATATAGAATTTGATTTCAAATTTTTGCATATATTTTTTGAGTATCGGCAAAAAGACCGCATACATAGCCCAAAAGCCTGAAAAAACAACAAGAATCATCATCAAGAAACTGTGAAACATATTTATTTCTCCCTTTGTTGAAGAGAGTTTATCACGAATTTATTAAATTATTCTTTGCATTTTACAAATAAAAAAAGAATCCATGCCGTTCTGCGCCGAAAGAAAATCCGGCCGCGTTCGAATATATCCCTCTGCCGACACCAAATCGTCCGCCCACTGACCATACGGAGAAATATCTGAGACCTGCAATTTTACAACCTCAAAATCTTTATTTTCCGCCAAAAAATTTTTTATTTGTTCTTCTCCTTCCTGCCGGCAAATCGAACAAACGCTGTAAAGCAAAATTCCCTTTGGCTTTAAAACATTCCGGCACAGGGAAAGAATTTGCTTTTGGATAAGTGTTTGCTTGTGCACATCTTCCATTGTTTTAATATGCAAAACTTCCGGATGACGGCGGAATGTTCCGCTGGCCGAGCACGGCGCATCAAGAAGGATCATATCGAATTTTTCGGTTGCAGACTGCAAAAAATCACACGCCGACGAAACAATTGTTTTAACCTTATCAAATCCTAATCGCCGCATATTTTCCGCCAATTTATCCATGCGTTCGGCCGAAATGTCAACAGCCGTCACCTCGGCACCGCCTGCCGCCAGTTGTGCTGTTTTTCCACCGGGAGCGGCGCATAAATCAACAACTTTCAGGCCGTTCACATCACCCATGGCCAACACCGGCAAAGCTGCGGCGGCATCTTGCACCCACCAAGCGCCCTCTTCATAACCGTCAATCTGTTGTATTTTGCTGTTTTGCCGAAGCCGAATGCTTCCGCTTGGCAGCAACAAACCGTTCATTTTCCGACACCATTCCTGAGGATGAGATTTAACCGTCAGATCAAGCGGTGCCGCACATTCAACCGCACGGCCCATTTTTTGTATTTGTTCTTGATCATAACCGTCAAGCAGCGGCAAAAAACTCTCGGGAAAAGGACTGTGGCGCGATATTTGCTGCCGAAGCGAATCGGCGTTTGACGCTATTTTGCGCAAGACAGCATTTGCCATCGAGGCCAAAAATTTATCCGTTGTCAATCTGACCAAATTAACCGTTTCATTAATAACGGTATATGGTTTGCTTTGCATATACAGCAATTCGGCAGCGGCATTAATCAGCAAGTACTGCGCCATTCTGTTTTTGCGAGCAATTTTTTTGTGCAGATATAGTTGCAGAACTTCGTTTAGCCGCACATATTGACGTAAAGCTGTCAGCACCAGCATATTGGCAAAAGCTTTCTGCTGATCGGGAAGCTGTGCTTTAATGTCACTGAAAAACATTTTCTCTTCAATGATTCGACCGAGCATTTGTGCGCAAATCAAACGAATATCAGCCATTTTGATCGTTTTTCTTATAGTCAGTGATTGTTTGGATCAAAATATACATCAGCGGAATAAGCACCAATCCGGCCAATGTTCCGATAATCATACCCGTAAACACAGGAACCCCAACGGCCGAACGGCTTCCGGCCGATGCACCGGATGCCCAAACAAGCGGCGCAACACCCAAAATAAACGTGCTGGCGGTCATTAATACGGCGCGAAACCGCTCTTTTGTACCATACAGCGCCGCACGGATAATCGGCACGCCTTGATTATGCGCATCTCGAGCAAATTCGACAATCAAAATTGCATTTTTAGCCGCCAAACCGACCAACAATACGAGACCGAGTTGGGCGTAAATACTGAGCGGCATGCGCGTTACAAACAAGCCGATCAACGCACCGAGCATGGCGGCTGTCACCGACAGCATCACGGAAAGCGGGATCATCCAGCTTTCATATTGCGCCACCATGAACAAATAGGCAAACAACACGGCAAAGGCAATAATATAATAAATTTGCCCCTGATTGTTTTTCTCTTGCAAGCTGGCACCGGACCAAGCGTAAGTATAACCTTTCGGCAAAATCCGATCAGCCAAATCTTCTAAAGCCTGCATCGCCTCACCGGAACTGAATCCCGGCGTGGAACGGGCATTAATTGTTGCACTCGGATACTGATTATATCGTTCAATGCCGCGCGGCAACAGAACCGTTTTAACCTTGATCAAACTTCCCAACGGTACCATCACGCCTTTGTTGCTGAAAACATATATTTTATCCAAGCTGCTCAAATCTTTCCGATATTTCCAATCCGCCTGAATTTTAACTTTATTGACCTGTGTACCGATGTTAATGTCATTGATATAGCTTGAACCGACATAGGTTTGCAATGAAGAATAAATACTGCCGACCGGAACGCCGAGAGATTCGGCTTTTTCCCGATCAATTTCAATATAAGCATGCGGTGTTTGCGCATTATACGTCGAATAGGCCAGCATAATTTGCGGCAAAGCCATTGCCTGCATGGTAAAGTTTTGCACCACTGATTCGAGTTCGTTCATGTCCGTGCTTTCCACCGACTGAATTTTAAAATCCATCGCATTTGTCGCACCAAGCCCCGGTATGGCCGGCATTTCAAACATTTGCACTTGAGCTTCGGAAAAGGCCGCCGTTTGAGCCTGCAAGCGGTTCATAATCGTGGTCGAAAATTCCGAATCGGCTGTACGATCCTTCCAATTTTTCAAAGCCAAAACACCAAAGCCGACATTTTCACCCTGACCGGCCATAATACTGAATCCTTCAAGATTCATCACCGATTTGACCGAAGGTTCGGTTTGCGCCACAGCGCGAATCTTATCGTTAACCGCTTGCGTACGCACGTTGGAAGCTCCCTCCGGCAATTGAACATTAATCATAATTAAGCCCTGATCTTCGTTCGGTAAAAATGAAGTAGATGTAATTTTCAAAAAGAAACCGACGGTCAAAAACAGTACACCTAAAATGAAGGCAATCACACTGATTTTTCGCCCTAGATAACCGACAATTGCCAAATATTTGTTTGTCGAACCGATAATAAAGCGATTGAAGAAGCCGAGAAATCCTGTTTTTTTAATTTCAAAAGGCCGCAAGAAAGTTGCCGACAATGCCGGTGATAAAGTTAACGCATTAACCGCCGAAAAAGCAATGGCGAAACATATGGTAATGGCAAATTGCTGATAAATTTTTCCGGTAATTCCGCCCATAAACGCAATCGGTACGAAAATAGCCAACAAAACCAACGTTGTCGCAACAACCGCACTGGAAACCTGCTCCATCGCCTTAATAGCCGCTTGCTTCGGCGAAAGTTTTTCCTCCTGCATCAGATAGAGGGTTCGCTCAACCACGACAATGGCATCATCAACCACCAACCCGATCGCCAAAACCAGTCCGAACAAGGTTAAAATGTTTAAGTTGAAACCAAGTGCTTTCATCACGGCAAAAGTGGCCAAAATAGAAACCGGAATGGCGATTGAAGGAACAAGTGTTGCGCGCCAATCCTGCAAAAAGAGATAGCAAACCAAAACAACCAAGCCGAATGTTAAAAACAGCGTAAAGAAAACCTCTTCGATTGATGCCAGAATAAAGTCCGTTGTATCTACAAAAATTTTAACTTCCAAATCTTCCGGATAAAAGCGTTCCAGCTTTTTCAATTCGGCTTTCACCGCTTTCATGGCGTTCACGGCATTCGCGCCGGAAGATTTATTGATAATAATGGACACGGACGGACGGCCGTCAACGGTTGAATGCATCAAATACGTTTCCGAGCCGAGTTCAACGCGGGCAATATCTTTCAATTTAACCAACCCGCCTTCTTCCGCCGTACGAACGATGATATTTTCAAAGTCTTTCGGATCATTCAAACGGCCTTTTGTTTCCAGAGAATAAACCAAGACCTGTTTTCCATCACCCGGTGCAGATCCGATCGAACCTAAAGACGGCTGCACATTCTGACTGCGAATGGCATTTTTGATCGTATCGATCGGAATGTTCAAGGCTGTTGCTTTATCCGCATCAATCCACACACGCATGCTCGTCGGCGCGCCGAGAACCGTCACCTCGCCCACACCGTAAGCACGGCTTAAAGCAATTTTAATGTTATTTTCCACATAGTTGTTCAAGTAGTTGCTGTCATAAGTTCCTTTCGGCGAGGTCACTTGCAGAAAGGCCAAAATATCCGATGAACGGCGTTGAACAGTCACACCGACATCTTGAACTTCCGACGGAAGCGTCGCAAGCACCTGTTGTATTCTGTTTTGAACTTTAACCTGATCCAAGTCCGGATCTGTTCCCGTTTCAAAGGCAATAGAAAGATTATATGCGCCGGAATTATATGAATTTGAAGACATATAAAGCATGTTTTCAATACCGTTAATCGCCTTTTCCAGCGGAATGCCGACATTGTTTGCCACCGTTTCGGCACTGGCGCCGATATACGTGGTTGAAACTCTGATTTCCGGCGGCGCAATTTCCGGATACATACCGATAGGCATTGTCAACACTGAAACAACACCGGCTAACGCCATCACAATGGCAATCACAACAGCAAAACGCGGTCTTTCAATAAAGAACTTTGAAAACATAACTTATCCCTTTTATTTTTCTGCAATTCCGATTTTAATTTGCGATTCATTTCTGATTTTCACGTTACCTTGGATAATCACCAATTCGTCCGGATTTAAGCCTTTCAAAACAATCTGTTCCGAGCCGTTAAGCGTATCTCCCAAAACAACGCGCCGTTGCTCTGCCATGCCGTGCAGATCGTTGTCTTTGCTCTTTTGCGGATCAATGCGGGCAATATAAACAAACGCCCCGTCTTTGTCATAATTGAGGGCTGTTTGCGGAACGACGGCGGCAAAAACCTGCTCATTGTCCGAGATCGCCGACTGCACATAATTTCCCGGAATCAGATATTGCGAATCATTGGCAATGTCCGCATAAACAGAAAGTGTTGCCGTATTTGTATTCACCGCATTATCATAAAAAATGCCGACAACTTTTTCACTCACGATATCGCCGGTCGTCAGGCGGATTTTAGCGCTCAAATCCTGCGGATTAACGTCGCGTTTAAGCGTGGCCGCTTCCTTATCCGTCAAAGAAAAACTCAGACGAACCGGATTCACCTGTACAATTTTCGCCAAAATCACACTGGATGCCACCACATAGTTTCCCTTTGTCACCAAGGCTTTACCGATTTTACCGCTGATCGGCGCTTTCACTTTGGTGTTATTCAAATCAATGGTCGCTACATCTAAATTGGCCTTTGCTTCTTCGACAGCCGCTTTGGCCTGAAGATATATACTTTCCGCCGTATCAAAAGTTGCTTTGGAGGCAAATTTTTCACTGCTTAATTTCACCTGACGGTTATAATCTCTCTCTGCTTTTACAAAATTAGCCTGCGCACTGTCTAAGCGCGCTTTAGCCAAGTCATAGGCCGCCTGATATTTTGACGGATCAATTTCAATCAAAACATCGTCTTCATTCACCAAGCTTCCTTCGGCAAACAATATTTTTTTAATCGTCCCCGTTACTTTCGGCAAGATATTCACTTCATTAATGGCTTCAATGTAGGAAATTTTATCGTTAAATGCCGATATATCCTTATTTTCGACTTTTTGTGCCACAACATAAACCTCTCCGGCGCCCATCGGCGTACCCATACCGGGAGAAAGGCGTCCTTTCAAATACCAACCGACGGAAGCACACACCACAAAAATAGCAATTTTTTTCGAAATTTCTTTAAGATCAGGATAACTGATTTTCATTTTGTACTCCATTTGCCTTAATACTGTTAAAAATTAAATTAAAGCCGATTTTAACCAGCTCATCAAAGTCATGATACAAGCGCTTTGTAAAATACCCCTCTAAGAGGCCGCCGTAAAGACTGATTAAAATATCGGCAATTGTTGAAATATCGATTTGCGCTGAAATTTTATTTTGTTTTTGTAAATCCATCAGCATATTGGTAAACAGGTCTCGGGTAATTTTTTTCGTCTGCTCAATGGAGGGCATAATTTTGCTGATAATCGTTTCACTCCATTCCATCTGACAAGTTATAAAAAACAAAAACTTGGAAAATTTCTGATCCTGCCGAATATGTTCGTTAATGAGAAGTTCCACATCTATAATGTCTTGAAAATCAGCCTCCTGACGCTTTGCCAAAAATTCTTCAATCAGCACCATATGCTGTGTGGCAAACTCATTGATCAACGCCGCAACAATATCCGGCTTATTGCGAAAATACCAATAAACGGCACCTTTGGTTAAATTAATACGTTTAGCTATTTCATCGAAGGTTGTTTTTGAATAACCCTTCTCATAAAAGATATCCATTGCGGAGGCAAGAATATCCCGCCGTGTTTGTTCGGCATCTTCTTTGGTTCTGCGCATTATACCACCTATATTTATTTACCAAAAAGTATGTATAAAGCAAAATGAAATAAGCGCAACATTTTTTTTATACATTCAGGTATGTATATTTATTAAAAAACTCTTAAATTACCGCGCCCACGCCGGAGTATTGGTATTTTTCTCCGCTTCCTGCTGCGGTTTATCTTCATCAGGTGTCAGATCAAAATCTTTATTTTTGAAACCGGATTTAATTTTTTCCGTCAGCGGTGTAATGGCTTTACCGGCAGCTTCTCCGCCGTCATCATTCGAATAAATATCGTTTTCATCATACACTTCTTCGCCGTTATAATCCTCGTATTCCGACGGATCATCCAGCGCTGAGTTCGCCGCCGTCAGAACACCATCCATCGCCGTTTCTTTTTCTTTATTAAAAGCTAAAAGACACTCGTCAAGCGATAAGGCTTGGGTTGTATAGGCATATTTGTACGCCCAAACTGCCAGTGAACACATGCGGTTACGATAAGCAATCCAGCTATCAAACATATCGCGGTAATTACCTTTTTTCAAATCCGGTCCGTTATTCCACTTTCCGATATGCTCATCGGCAAGAGCATATTGATAATATTCTTTGATCGAATCATTGGTACGCGCCAATTCCTGCGCAAGACATACCGCTTTGGTATTTTCTTTTTTACCGATGCATTCATTATAAGCCTCGTCATGTTCATCAACCTTCAGGTAATTAAGCGCAGCCGGATTGCTCGGTGCTTTTCTGTTCATCAGCATCAGGGCATTTTCGAGCAGATCACGATGCCGCTGGTCATTATAGAGCGGGCAGACATATTTTTCATCAATCAGATTGGCCGTATATTTCGAGGCTTTTTCGGCAACCGAGCAAATGCGGGTGCGATAAGCAATAAAGCTTGAATACATGTCCTGCAAAATCTGCCGGCTGGCGGCCAAATCTTTATTCCATGACAAGATGGCGGAATTTCCCAAAATGTTCCGATAAAGAGCTTTAATATCGTCCACCACACGTTTATCTTGTTCGGCCACACAGCTGTTCAAATCATTGGTTATCTTTTCACAATGTCTGAATTCGGCATCATCTTCATATTGCGGCATGGCGGCTGAAATCGGCCGAGTTAAGGCCAGAGTCAAAAAAAGCATCAGCAAAAACTTTGTCATCTTCGAATCTCCTTATTTTTGTTTATATTACAACAGAAACGTAAAAACAAGATTAAATTACAGCTGCTCAAAAGAACAACCGCCGCGCAATATTTTTTGTGCCGCCGGCGTATAATTTCCGTCAGAATCATGCATCACAAAAGGTTCGGCAATCCGGCAGGGTGTTTTAGCATCTTTGCGTACCGATACGACAATGCGCTTGGCCGGCTGACCGGCTTTCGAATAAATCGGAATCACTTGCATATCACCGGCTTTGCGATAAAATGTGTAACAAATTTGCGGCAATGTTTCACTGCGATGAACCATGTAAAGACGCCCGAAAGGTTTCAGCATTTTCAAACAGAACAAAAGCCAGCCGTTTAAGTCAAAATCATGCAAATTATGCGCAGTCGCTTTGCTTGTTTTCGGCGAAGGCATATCGTGTTCGCTATACGGCGGATTGGTCACCACAATATCAAACGAACAAGGTTTTATTTCCGGCAATTGCAGCTTTGTGCGTATATCTGCCTGATAATATTTCAAAAAATCAAAATTATTTTCCCGCGCGCTCATGTCCGACAGCGTGGCCAAATCTTCTTGCAGCTCCAGTCCGTAAATCTGCACATGGCATTCTTTCAAGCGATGTGCCAAGCACAGCGAAACAGCACCGGTTCCGGATCCGACATCAAGGATTCTGATGTTTTTAACATCTGCTCCGACAGCGGCGGACAGCAAAACAGCATCCGTTGAGGCGCGATAGCCTTCAACCGGCTGAAAAATTCTGACCTTTTTATCCAGCAAATAATCGTTTGTGTATATAAATTTCGACATCTTCAATAAAAAAGGCTCAGAAGTTTCCCTCTGAGCCGAATCGTTTATAAAAACTAGTCGTTTGCGCTCGGACAAACTTTTGCTTGCTCAGCATTAAATTTAATGGCCTCTTCGCTGGCCTCCGCATCATTGCAGATAGCACTCTGCGGACATTCGGCAATACAAGCACCGCAATCAATACATGTATCCGGATCAATCACATATTGTGAATCACTGATATGCATAGCACTAACCGGACAAATTGCCGCACAAGCACCGCATTTAACGCAATTATTGTTAATAACTGAAGGCATATTTTTTCTCCTTTAATACATAACCCAACAGATGAGAGCTGAGTTTATTCTTTTTTTTACAAAAATCAAGTTTTTTTTCATATATGCGGAAAAAATTTTCGGCAGTGCTTGAATTTGCTGACAAAATGAATATCTGAGCCGATGAGGAGAACAATTATGGCAGAATACAGAGCAGATCTTTTAATCATGGGATCGGGGCCGGCCGGTTATACCGCCGGCATATATGCGGCCAGAGCCGGTATCGACGCACTGGTTGTCGCCGGTTCACAAAAGGGCGGACAATTAACCTTATCCAGCGAGGTCGAAAATTATCCGGGATTTGTGCGTCCGCTGAGCGGATACCAATTGATGGAGCAAATGCAGGAACAAGCAAAACTTCAAGGCGTTCATACCATTGACGACGAAATCACCGAAGTTGACTTTTTTGACTATCCTTTTGTGTGCAATTCAACCGGCGGAAATTGCTATATATCAAAATCCATCATCATTGCAACCGGTGCTTCGGTTAAGTGGCTCGGTCTGGCGAGCGAGCAAAAATATATCGGGCACGGCGTTTCTTCCTGTGCCACATGCGACGGATTTTTTTACCGCGGGAAAGAGGTTGCCGTGATCGGCGGCGGCAATTCCGCTCTTGAAGAAGCGCTTTATTTAACCAACTTTGTCGACAAGGTTTACGTTGTCCATCGCCGGCATTCTTTTCGCGCCGAACATGTTTTAAAGCAACGTTTATATCAAAATCGCAAAATCACCGTATTATGGGACAGTGAGGTCGAAGAAGTTTTGGGAACGGACAAACCGTTGGAAGTGACCGGTTTAAAAATTCATCATGTTAAAACCGATAAAGTCCGTTATTTAGATGTTTCCGGTGTTTTTGTGGCTATCGGACACCACCCGAACACGGAATTATTCCGGCGTTATCTCAAGTTAGATTCAGGCGGATATATTGTTACCAAAAGCGATGGTTGTTCCACCGATATCCGCGGTATTTTCGCAGCCGGTGATGTGTGCAATCCGTACCGGCAAGCGGTTATTGCGGCAGCCTGCGGCGCCAAAGCAGCGCTTGAAGCTATCAAATTTTTATAGACAAGCTTTGTCATAACAAAAAATCCCGTTTGATGACGGGATTTTTTTGTAACGCTCTGCCAAATTAACGAGAGTAGTATTCGACCACCAAATTCGGTTCCATAACAGCAGGATACGGAACATCATCAAATTTCGGTACAAATGTATATTTCGCCGTCAATTTTTTCGCATCAACTTCCAGATATCCCGGAAAATCACGATTTTGCGATTCCATTGCCACAGCAACACAAGCCAAACCTTTTGATTTTTCGCGAACTTCGATCACATCACCGGCTTTAACCATGTATGAAGGAATATTAACCTTCTTACCGTTAACCGTTACATGACCATGGTTTACGAACTGACGAGCTGCGAACACGGTTGAAGCAAATTTTGCCTTATAAACCAGATTATCCAAGCGAGATTCCAACAAACCGATCAGGTTTTCCGCGCTATCACCGGTACGACGAATAGCTTCGGCATAATATTTGCTGAATTGTTTTTCCGAAATATTTCCGTAATAAACTTTCAATTTTTGTTTAGCAATTAATTGCTGACCATAGTCCGTAATTTTCTTTCTTCTCTGACCATGTTGTCCCGGTCCGTAAGATCTTTTATTATACGGGCTGTTTGCGTCACCCCAAAGGTTATCCCCATAGCGACGGCTGTTTTTTTTCTTTGCAGAAACAATACTTTTCATCTTTTTTCCTTTTTTTTATTTATTAACATTATTGTCCCGATAGTTACAAACCTCATATCTGCAACGAGAAACGGCTTTTACCGAATCTTCATTCTCGGAAGTGCGCTCAAAATATACTGTTTTTTTTTAATTTTCAAGAAAAAAATTATAAATCGAAAGAAATACTGGATTTTTAAGCAAAAAAAAATAAAATAGGTTTGAGGGGAAAAAGATGTCATACGAACTGATGTTTCAAAAAGCGGCAGATCTTCAGCAAGCCGGCGCACTCAATGAGGCTGAAAAAATCTATCGGCAGATTTTGCAGGCGGCACCAAACAACGCTGATGTACTGAACATGTTGGGCCTTATCGCTCAAACCCGTGGGCTGCACCAAGAAGCCTGCACTTATTTTTTTCAGGCAATACAAACAGCGCCGCACCATTTTCCTTTATATTTCAATGCGGCCATATCGTTAATCGCCGAGCAAAAGTATATTCAGGCTCAAGAAGCGCTTGCACAGGTTATCAAACTTAAGCCCGACCTTAAAGAAGCCTACTTCGAGTTGGGAAATATCAGTTGGCAGCAAAATAATTTACCCGCCGCGGCCGATTATTTTACCCAAGCGCTGCAAATCGATCAAAATTATCGCGAAGCCCAGACCAATCTGGCGGAAGTTCTGGGCGATGTCGATCTGCTTGAAAGAATAAGCCCGCAAAACCCCGATGCTCTTTATTATCTCGGCCGCCGCGCCTTCAACAGCCGCGATTATGAAAAGGCCTGCACTTTTTTGCAACAAGCCGATCAGCTTAGCCCGTCTTATGAAATAAAGAAGCTGCTCGGACAATCTCTGCTCGCCTGCAATCATTCTCAGGAAGCGCTGAAAGTTTTTTATCAGGCAGACAATCTTTTTGCGCACGACGCGGATATTGCCGTTTTGATTGCTGATCTGGAGGCCGATCAAAAAAACGACAAGCAAGCCGAAAAGTTTTACCAAAAAGCCATCCGTACGAATCCGCAAAGCTTAAAGGCGCATGCAAATTATGCCGATTTTCTGGTCAACGCCGGACGCACATTGGAAGCGCTTGAGGAATACCGCGCCGCCGTCCTTATCAACCCTGAAACACCCGAATTGAGTTATAATCTGGCTGTTATTTTGCAAAAAATCGGCGAGTATGAACAAGCACTTGACCTGATGTTTTTCGCCTACTATAAAAATCCGCAGAATACATCATGGATGTTTAACATTGCGGAAACACTTATTCTTTATCATCATCACGAAGCAAAAAAAGCAGAGCGAATCGTCCAAAATTGGTTGCAAAAAATGCCGCAATGCATTGCCGCTGTCCATCTTAATGCCTTGTTTAAGAATGAAAAAAGTCCGGTGGAAACGACATACAATCAAATGCTGTTTGATCAATTTGCTCCGACTTATGAATCAACCATGCAATCCATTCATTACTCGGTTATCGAACAAATTGCCGAACAACTTACCCCACAAGATCAAAAAATTCTGGATTTAGGTTGCGGAACCGGTCTGCTCGGCGCAAAAATCTCCGATTCAGACAGAATCTTGGATGGTGTTGATTTTTCTTCCAACATGCTGGCCAAAGCCGCCGAAAAAAAAGTTTATCAAAATTTGATCAAAGATGATATTTTGCATTACCTTCAAACACGTTCGCGGCACTATGATGCCATCGTTGCCGCCGATGTATTCTGCTATTTGGCCGACTTAGCGGAAGTTTTCAAAGCTTGCGCACCGGAAAAGCTGATTTTTTCCGTCGAAACGGATGATACCGCCCAAAGCGCAGCAATTCAATCAACCGGACGATACAAGCACAACCCGCAACACGTCGAACAACTTTTGCAAGCCGCCGGTTATCAAAAAATCACCCGACACCCGATCGTATTGCGCTACGAAAACGGAACCCCTGTCAACGGTATTATTTTTGCCGCACAAAACGATTAAGATTCTTGCGGAAAATAATCCGGTGCTTCATAAAAAAGTTCACCTTGAAGATCATTCAGCATAAAAAACCACTGATCAAAATACCGCTGATTATTTTGAATAAACTCCGGCACTTCTTTGTGGGGAATTTTAACCGAACTCAAGCCGATTTCCAACCAATATATCAGGCTGTCTTTGTAAATATTCAGATCATAGATCAGCCCGACCGGCGTCACAATTTGCCAGTGCCGAGGAACAAGATTTTGCACTTCGGGCGCGTCCGTTTTTTTGATAATGCCGTCATATTCCACAAATTGCAAATTCATCAGCAAATTTTGCAAAAATAAATTTCTCGTGGCATTCTGCCGAATATAGGCCGCCGAAATCGAACGCTCAGCGGATTTTATTTGCAAAATATGCTCCGGCAGAACAGAAAGTAACGGATACGGCACCCACGTCTGCGGTTTTTCCATTGCCTCAAACCCTGAAGAAATCAGATAGGTATAGTGACCGCCTTCATAGCGCAAAATATATTGATCGCTTTTGTCTTGTTTGCTGATGACTGCGGAATCCAGAAGCACGCCGTCAGAATCATAAGTCTTGATTTCGACACCTCTCTGTGCGGCATTTTTCGTTTCATTTTCCGTGAGCAATTTTTGCTTTGCAAAATCTGCCGGCACAACCGAAGAAATAACCGCTGTATTGATCATTTTGTAAAGTTCGGCGACAGCCTCGCTGTTGGCAAAATAATCAGAGGCCTGAACAAAATGCCATACGCTGTCTTTTTTGCGCAGCGACACCGTGCCGTTTTCCGCGGAATTTATTTCAACTCCGGCCAATCGGCGGATATTCTGTCTTGTGGTAGAAAAGGCATATTCTCCGCGCAAGTTTTGTTCTTTATATTGTTTGTAAAAACGATACCCCACCGGCAATAAAATCATGCTCAGTAAAACGAATCCGACAATTATAAAAATGTGTTTTTTATTCATCAAAAATCTCCGTCATTTTGCGCCGTTTTCTCTTTTCCGAACAACGGCTCAGCAACCAAAGAATCATTGCCGCAAGCAACGGAATCAGCAAAATATTGATCACTGCCATTGTTATCACCCCGTTTTGATAAGTGCGCTTAATTTTATAATCTGTCGAATCAGCAGTTTTTTCCAGATCGGCAATTTCTTCACCGGCTGCCGTCACCTGCATAAGTGCATTCATTTTATCAAAATCTTCACCGCTTTCAACATACATTGCCAGCTTTTTTTCCGACAGTTCTTTGACGATTTTTTCATATTCTTCGGCATATGGCCGATACGCTTTTTCCATCAATTTCTGACCTATACTTTGTTCATTAATCAATCCGTTATTGATCGGCAGTAAATTATAAATTTTATTTCCACTCAAGGCATCCACCAAAAAACGCATCGCCTGTCCGTTACCGGCTGTCGGAATAATACTGTACGGATTGCGATCCGGCGAAGACGGGTTAATCCATGTTGTTTCATCTAAAACATCAACATCGCCGATAACGGCCAATCGGGCATCTTCAGTCGAAGCCTTATGCGGCATCACACCGCCTTGGTGCAAAATATTTTTTTCATAAGCTGAAGTCAAACTTCCACCGATTAATGCTCCGACATACCCTTTTTCGGAAACAATCAGCGGTGTCACTTTCTGCGCTGAATTTTTCACTGTAAAGACTGTTGCCGTGTCGATTTTAATCTCCGGCACGCCGACAAAAAAGTTGCGGTTAAGTTTTCCCTCGTCGGTCATCTCGCCGGTTAATTCAACGCCCCACATTTGCAGCAAAATTTCCGGCCGAATACTCTCCATATTCGCCAACTCGGTTTGGCTTCGCGTTAGATGATCAAAAAAGATGAGTGTTTTACCGCCATGCATGACATACTGATCAACGGCATACATAAAATCACCGGAAATATCTTTCGGATTAAGCAAAATCAAGAGATCAAGCTCCGGTGAAATTTGATAAACATCGTCATCAATGCGAAAAACGTTATAATCATTTTCCAAATCAAGCAAAAAGCCGGTAAACGGTTCAAGATTTTGCCGTCCGTCCAAAAAAATGCCGATATTTTTGATCAGCGAAGCATCGTAAAGTTGCAGCAATGCTTCATCAATATCTTTTTCTGCAAAAGCAAAACGTTCAGGGATAAAATGAGCAACTGCTTTCGCTTTGCCGACAGCATTACGCAAGATCGCTCCAAAGTAGTTACGGCTGCCTCCGGCATTTGTTTCATAGTACAACCCGCTTTTCAGCAAGCTTTTTTCCAGCTCCGAAAACGGTTCGACTTTTGTTGTCCGAACACGAATCATGCCTTTGGATTCAAGTTCATACTTATGCAGCAAGTGTTCTATTTGCTGAGCATAATAACGCATTCTGAAATCATAGTTTGCATAATCTTTGGCTATATATAAATCAATCGTCATCGGGGATTCGATTTTATGAATAATTTTTTTCGTCGGCTCTTTTAAGGAATAAATTTTGGACGAGGTTAAATCAAAGCGATACGAGGAAAGCATAAAATTCAACCCTTTAAGCAGCAGAACCGAGGATAGTAAAATCGCCGCAACGGCACCGCACAGTTTAGCCGTTTTGTGCACAGCAACCAAGCGCCGCGAAGTTAAAAACATTATATTCAGAAAAATAAAAACGGCGATATAAACCACAAAATAAAGGATATCGGCCGGACTGATTTCCGCAAACATGAAATTGTTGTATGCCGCATAAAAATCCAAAAACCGCCACCCGATAAAGCCGAGCATCGCCATCAGCGCCACCACGTAGGATAAAATTTGACTTTTATTCAAAAAGGATATCAGGCATCCCAAGGCACAAAACATCGTCATAACCAACCAAAGTCCGGTATATCCGGCCAATATTCCGCGGAAGTCCAGATTAACCCACGTTGATGTATAAACGATAAACGGCACTAAAAACAAACCGGAAAGCAACCAAAAAGATGTTGCCGCCAAAGTTTTAGCGAGCACAAGCGCCTCATCTGAAATCGGTTGTGTCAGCAAATACTCAATTGTTCCGGTTTTATATTCTTCCGACCAAACCCGCATTGTCATCGCCGGAATCAAAACAGCTAAAATCACCGGCTGGGCAAAAAACAAAGAGAAAAGCGCGGTATCGTGCATCGCCAAATACGATCCGAAATAAAACGCCACGGCAATCGAAATCATTAAATAAAGAACAAACAATGCGTAGGCAAACGGACTTTTGACATAATCACCGATTTCTTTTTTAAACAAAGCTGTAAACTGTCGCATGGCAAACCTCAATTTTTTGTAATCTGACTGAACGAAGCGAGCAAATCTTTACCATTTTCGGTAAAGGCTTCCAAAGACGAATCCGCGCGCAAAACCCCTTTGTGAATAACCAAAACACGTTTAGCCAAAGCTTCAACATCTTCCATTGTGTGGGTTGAAATTAAAACGATGTGATTTTTGGCATAATGCCGAATAAACGCGCGCAAAACTTGTTTTTGGTTCGGATCAAGCCCCTCTGTCGGCTCATCAAGAAGCAAAACCTCCGGTTCAAAAAGCATGGCCGCCGCCAACTCAACCCTTTTTTTATACCCTTTCGACAGCGTTTCATTTTTTTGCATCAGAACGTCTTTTAACTGCAAAGCATCAACAAAATATTTTATTTTAGCGGCTGTTTCTGCCGGCGGAATTTGATGCAAATCAGCGGCAAAACGCAAAAAATCATAGACGGACATATTGGCATAAAGCGCCGATATTTCCTGAACATATCCTATTTTTTGCAAAACCTTTTGACGCGCATTTATAATATCATCGCCATCTAAATTCACCGTTCCGGAAGAAGGCGGTAAAAATCCGCTGATAACGCGCAGCAAGGTGGATTTTCCCGCACCGTTTTCACCTAAAAGAACTGTCGGATTATTTTTTTTCAGCGAAAAACTTATATTCTGCAACACTTTTTTGGCGGCAAAAAACTTGTTAACATTTTTAATTTCCAGCATTTTTCCTCCGGTTTTTATCTTATGACTGAATAAAAATTTTTTCAACCATTATAAAATTCATTGATGACAAATTGATTTTAATGGAGTAATAATTAACAAAAAGCTTAAATGGAGCAAATAAAAGTGGATAAATTTACCAAAGAAGAATTGAAAGATTTCATCATCGGTCTGTGCATTGTGTTTATCGCCTTTGCCGTCGGCATTATATACAAGTGGCAAAACACCGTTTGGGCTGATGCGAAAAATACGGATTATGCGCTTTACGCAACATTTAACCGCACCGACGGGCTGGAAATCGGCAGTAAGGTTCGCATGGCGGGAATCGACATCGGTTATGTGGAAGATTCGGTTTTGGATGAAAATTTTCGCGCAACTTTAACCTTTAAGGTCAAAGAAAACATCGAAATTCCGGATGATAGCAGCGCGGCCATTGTCAGCACAGGGGTTATGGGCTCTAAATATATTGAAATCGAACCGGGCGGCTCAGAAGATATGCTTCCGGCCGGCGGCGAATTTTTGTATACGCAAGACGCTATGGTACTTGAAGAACTTGTCGATCGGATCATATCTATGGGAAAAGCAAACCGAAAAAAAGAATCCGCACCGACGCAAAATTTAACGGATGAAACAGAAAAAAAATAACGGAGAAGAATAATGGGAAAAAAACCGGTTGAAACGATTATGGGTTTGGTTGTTTTAGTAATAGCCGTTTTATTTTTGGCTTTTGCCTATCGTGTATCTGACTTGCAAGTCGTCAAAGGTTATACCCTGACAGCCGATTTCTTAAAGGTCGGCGGACTAAGTACGGGTTCCGATGTCCGGATTAACGGCATTAAAGTCGGTACCGTTACGGATCAAAAGCTTAACAACGAGGATTATACCGTCACGGTAACGTTCAGTATTTCTTCCGATACAAAGCTGCCGGTGGACAGCACGGTTGCCATTGTCGGCGACGGCCTGATGGGCGACAAATTTGTTAAAATCGAACCGGGAAAAGCAACCGAAATTTTGCAAGACGGTGACAAATTCAAGTCAACCAAAGATTTTAAGACTTTAGAAGATATGGTCGGTGAAATCATTTTCATGGTAACGGATAACGGCGGCAATAATGAAAAATAGAATACTTTATATTTCGGTCTTATCGGCTCTGCTGCTGATCAAACCTTGTTCGGCGGAAGATTTAAGCAAAAACACGGCGCATATGCAGGCAATGGATAAAATCACCGGCCGTGTCAGTGTCATTAACGTACCGGTTAACGGCGAAGTTTTGTTCGGCTCGCTGTCTATTGTGGTTCGAGCATGCAAAACCAGACCAGTGGAAGAAACGCCGGATAATTTTGCCTTTGTAGATATTGCCGATGCCGATAAAAACGGCGTACAAACAAATGTTTTCAAAGGCTGGATGATTTCCTCCTCACCGGCAACACACGCCCTCGAGCACCCTATTTATGATGTTTGGCTGCTGCAATGTGTCGATGAGAAAATCGATCCCAAAACGCTCTTGAGTGATGAGCAACTTGACAAGCGCGATGAATTGCCAATGCAAAACAGTCAAGCGACAAAACGTCTGAGCGCTTCGAAAGATAAAGTTTCCGAACCGATCGAAGAGATGGAAGATCAAAGCGAATCCGTACGGCAAACCAGAGAATCGAGCGAAATGGGAACAACGGAATTCTTCTATGATGAAGAAGATGCAACTGATGACGAAGAACTGCCGGAAGATTCTGTTACCGAAGAATTACCGCAACAGGCAGAAAATCCGGATATGAATTCGGCTTTGTAATATTCATCGCCTTTAAAATATTTGACAAAATCAAAAAAACACCATAATATAGAGTAAAATTTATCATTTACATACTATCATGGAAAAATTTCAGTTTCTCGATCAAATTGATCGACGCATTCCTTTGGGAAACAGACGCGTTGTTATGCTTACCAATGGTGAAATGTACGGCGGAATTGTTGCAGGTGACTACCGCCTGTTTGACAACAGCGCGAGTTATCATTTGGAGCGGGGAAAAATCTGCGGCATATATATTGACGAAAGTCATTATATCGTGCTGAACTCTTTGATGAAAAACAAAAAACCGAAGAGTCTGAAAAAGGCTGTTTTCGAGCTGTGCGGAACAGAAAATCTGCCGACGAGAAGTGCATTGCAAATTCTGCAGAACAACTTGTCTGCGATCTTGCACAGCCTCAATCAGTGCGGTATGAACATTGAAATTCCGCAGGACGTTTGCCAATCTTTCTGGTCAAGAGAAGATGCCGACGAAGCGGAGAAAAACAAACGCGCTACGCGCCGCATCATCGAAATTCGTTCAGATTGTTCGCCTAGGGATTTTCCCAAGTCTCAAGATTGGAATAATAGCCGCAAAACAATGTTTCCGGCTCGACTTGATGGGTTTTCATTTGCACGACAAACCTTCTCAGAACCATGTTGGATTCTGCAAGAAATATCCCCTTGCTGTTTTCATGTTTTGGATGAGCAAGTCCGTTTTGACCCCTTTCAAGAGAACTCTCCGGAAGCAAGCGGAAGTGTCTATTTTAAAGGGAAAACACTGGTGGTCGAAAATCCGATTTCCATCACCGGACAGTACTCAGATCAAGGAACGATTAACTTGCGTGTTCGGAGAACCTTATTCGCCAAAGATGAAAACGGTCTTTTCCAAAAAATCGAGCAAAAAATTGAAACAAAAAGCATCTAACAAAAGAGCATCCTTTATCAAAAGGATGCTCTTTTAATTGGTAGTCCCGGGCAGAGTTGAACTGCCGACTCATCCATGTCAAGGATACGTGATAACCGTTTCACCACGGAACTGTCATAGGGCTATCATATTTATTTTTCAGCAAATGTCAAAACAATTTTTTTGCGCCGTGCACAGCTCCGTACGCGTATATCCCCTCACTCAGGCCAATCCTTCCATATGTCAGCCTGTGCTGCATCTGCAGACTTTGCTGAAAAATAAAAATCATAGTAATCAAAAATAACAGCATCATCTGCGTCGTGTTTTTAAAAATCATTATTTTCCCCTAAAAAGTGAATATATAATATGTTATATATCTTTAATTATATAAAATCAACTTATTTTTTATTTTTTTATATAATTACAACTTTTAGAGGCTTTATCTTAAAAAGCCCCTGCTCTGCACAGAGGCTTTTCGCTTAATTTGCTGACAGATTTTTCAAGTTTGCAATAATATTTTCTGCCGTCGATTGCGATTCTTCGCTGATTCCGACAGATTGCAGCGCCAACTTTTTCATACAAGTGCTGACCAAACTTTTCGCTGTCGCCGGAATTGTGTCGTTGAACAACGTACCTGCCTGAAAACGGCTTTGTGCTTCACTCATCAAGCACGTATTCATCTTTCCCTGCGCCGATGAAGATACCGAATCTGTGCCGCCGAAAGGCAATAAATCCGCACATCCGCTCAGCATAACCATCATCGAAAGTAAAACTATTTTTTTCATATTCTGACTCCTCTTTAAACTTTTCAGCCGGAGTTTAACCTGAAATACATTAATATTTGATAAAAGAAAACCTTTGTTTACAATAAAAATTTCCTTTCGCGGCGCTGCCGTCCTATCATAAAAAAGTCATCCCTTTCGCGGCGCTGCGCGTCCGCGAATCAAGGGATCTCATCTTTGCGCAGCGCTATACATCTTTTTTATGTCATTTCTCAAGGTGCGCTGCACGTCACCTTGTCCAGCGATCTCATCCTTAAAGCAAAAGAAGAGGCAAAATGACCATGAAAACAAAAACGAACCTATCCCAAACAAACCCATCTTTGAAACTTTCGGTTGGCTTCCCGAAGAAATGATCAGAGATAATGATAATTTTTATATTTATGACGTCTTTAATAACCGACTCTATCTATATCACAATGAAACCGGATTTGCCGGATTTTCCATAGATATTTTGGATAAAAACGCCGCTGAACAGTGTGTAAATTTATATCAGGCTATAAAACCTTTTCATGATTTTCTGTGGCAAACACAGGTTTATGCCAAAGATACGCCGGAGAGCCCGACTCAGACGGGGATTAACATATTTTCCGGCGATAAGACTTGCACCGCAAACAGAAAATGCATCAGAGATATGACGCTACAGAAAATGGCACAGGCATGCAGCGTCTGCGCGGAAAAACACTATTGCCGCTATTATGTTTTATGGAAATAAAAAAGGGGAAGAAAACCTCCCCCTCTCATCAAACCGCTCAGCTTTAAGCAATACTTACTTTACCGCCGGCTTTTTCTACGGCAGCAACAGCAGATTTTGAAGCTGAATTAACCGTAATGTTAATGCTGCTGGTAATAGCTCCGCGGGCAAGCAAACGAATACCGTCTAATTTTTTCGATAATACATTTGCATTGAGCAATGTTTCAACCGTAATATTTTTGGCATCCAATTTACCGGCATCAACCGCCTTTTGAATTGTATCCAAATTAACCACTGCAAAAGTTTTTGCAAACGGATTTTTGAAACCATGCTTCGGCAACTGGCGATAAATCGGCATTTGACCACCTTCAAAGCCCATTTTAGCACCGCCGGCGCGAGCTTTTTGACCCTTGTGACCCAAGCCGCAAGTTTTGCCCTTACCGGAACCGATACCGCGGCCAACACGCTTACGATTTTTTGTTGCGCCTTCGTTATCTTTTAATTCGTTAAGTTTCATTTTCTTTATCCTTTTTATTTCACTATTCCGTTAAAATCCCGTCGCTTAAGTCTTCGGTAAAGAGGCTTTTTTGCTGATATGTCAACGTATCATACGCACCGATCGAACAATCAAGCCTCTTTTGCGAAAATTACTCTTCGACTTTAACGAGGTGAGCCACCTTCTTAATCATTCCGCGAACAGAAGGCGTATCTTCCAAGACAACCGTACGGCCGGTTTTGGTTAAACCTAAACCTTTAAGGTTTTTTTCTTGGATAGCCGGACGGCCAATACAACTACCTGTTCTGGTAACTTTAATAGTTTTTTTAGCTGCCATGATTATGCCTCCTCTTTAACTTCTTTAGATCCGTTTTCGCGGCGGCTGACGATATCGCCAACTTTTTTGCCGCGTTTCATTGCGATCATGCGCGGAGAATTAATAGACTTCAAAGCATCGAATGTTGCTTTAATCATGTTGTACGGGTTGTTTGAACCCAATGATTTAGCAACAACGTCCTGAACGCCCAGAACTTCGAATACGGCACGCATCGGGCCGCCGGCAATAACACCGGTACCAGCAGGAGCTGTTCTTAAAACAACTTTGCCCGCACCGAAACGGCCGGAAATATCATGATGCAAAGTTCTGCCTTCACGCAACGGAATGCGAATCATATTCTTTTTCGCTTCGTTTGTAGCTTTAACAATAGCGTCAGGAACTTCCATAGCTTTACCGGAACCGAATCCGATACGTCCCTTTTGGTCACCGACAACAACGACAGCCGCAAAAGATATTGTGCGTCCGCCTTTGACTGTTTTAGCAACACGATTAACGTGAACCAGTCTTTCAACCAATTCTTCTTTAACTTCTTTTTTATTATGACGATCTGTAGCTTGTACCATCTTCATCTCCTAGAATTTCAAACCAGCTTCACGAGCAGCATCGGCCAACGCTTTAACACGACCGTGATAAGCATAACCGCCGCGATCGAAAACAACTTCCGAAACGCCGGTTTTTACTGCTCTTTCAGCAACCAATTTACCAATGAAGCCGGCAGCTTCAACCGTAGAAGATTTTTTAATTTGCGATCTGACTTCCTTATCCAAAGTTGATGCAGATGCAACCGTAAAACCTTTTACATCGTCAATGATTTGTGCATAGATATGCTTACCGCTGCGAAATACAGACAATCTTAACTTGCCGTTTGCAGAAGCTTTGATGGCAGATCTTACACGAGCCTTTCTTCTTTCAAACAATTTTTTTGGTGTATTCATCGACTTATTCCTTATTTTTTCTTACCTTCTTTACGACGAACAGTTTCATTCGCATATTTCACACCTTTTCCTTTATAAGGTTCCGGTTTTCTATACTTGCGAATTTCGGCGGCAACTTGGCCGACTTTCTGTTTATCAGCGCCGAAGATCTTAATTTGTGTCGGAGATTCGCAGGTAATTTTAATACCTTCCGGTGTGTTGAAAACAACATCATGCGAAAAACCCAAGGACAGAACTAAATTTTTGCCGTCCAAACGAGCTTTATAACCGACACCGACCAATTCCATATTCTTCGAAAAGCCTTCGCTGACACCCAAAATCATATCGTTGATGCGCGCACGAGTCGTGCCCCACAACGTTCTTGATCTGATTGTTTCAGCCAACGGTGAAACCGTTACTTTTCCATCTTCGAACTTTGCCGCAACATAGCTGTCATCATAAGTGAAGCTCAGTTCACCTAATTTACCTTTTGCCACAACTGTGTTGTTGTTAATGCTTAATTCTACACCGGCAGGAACAACAACAGGATATTTTCCAACTCTTGACATTTCCTACCTCCTTAGAATACTTGGCAAAGAATTTCACCGCCGACATTGGCTTTGCGCGCTTCGTCATCACTCATAACACCCATCGGAGTTGAAATGATGGAAATACCCAAGCCGTTGTACACTCTCGGAAGGTCTTTCACGCTTGAATAAACGCGACGTCCCGGAGTTGAAACGCGGTAAATTTTTGTTATAACTGCAGCACCCTCATGGTACTTTAACTGAATGCGAAGTTCATCAACACCCGGTCTGACATTGTTTTTTTCAAAACCTTCAATGTAGCCTTCTCTTTTCAAAACTTCCAAAACATTTTCACGCAAGCGAGAAGCAGGTGATACAACATCACTCTTTTTCGCTCTTTGTGCGTTTCTGATGCGTGTGAGCATATCGCCCAAAGGATCACTCATAGACATGATATCAATCTCCCCTTACCAACTTGATTTTACCAAACCAGGAATTTCGCCGAAGCTTGCCAAATCTCTCAATTCGACACGGCTCAAACCGAATTTTCTGTAATAACTACGTGAACGTCCCGTGATTTTGCAACGATTGCGAATCCGGCACTTAGCCGAATTTCTCGGGAACTTTTGCAAGGCAAACTGCGCTTGGAGTCTTTCTTCCGGAGTCGCATTTTTATCCATTGCAATATCTTTTTGTTTCTGACGACGGTTCGCATACTTTGCCGCCATCCGAACTCTTTTCAAGTTTCTATAAACCGAACTTGTTTTTGACATCGTAAAATCTCCGCTTATTTCTTGTAAGGCAAGTTGAAAGAGGTCAGCAAAGCTTTTGCTTCCTCATCTGTCTTAGCTGTTGTACAAATAACAACATCAAGTCCTCTGACTTCATCAACTTTTTCATAGTTAATTTCAGGGAAAATGATTTGTTCCTTAATACCGAAAGCGAAGTTACCTTTGCCATCGAAATTTTTGCCGTTAATTCCATGGAAGTCGCGAATCCGCGGCAAAGCCATGTTTACCAATCTCTCCAAGAACTCATACATTCTGTCCGAACGCAAAGTTACTTTGCAGCCGATCGGCATGCCTTCTCTCAATTTGAAAGTCGCGATTGACTTACGAGCTTTCGTCATAATCGGCTGTTGACCGGAAATCAAAGCCAATTCTTCCATCGCAGAAGTTACTTTTTTCTTATCGGTAACAGCATCGCCGATACCCATATTCAAAACAATTTTCGTCAGCTTAGGAATCTCATGTGGGTTTTTGTAACCGAATTTTTCCACAAGAGATTTCTTTATGACGTTGTTGTATAACGTTTCAAAATTAGTCATAAAATTTTCCCCCATTAATCGATTACTTCACCGGATTTACGTGCAACACGTACTTTTTTGCCATCAACTGTTTTGTATCCGATTTTTGTCGGCTTGCCGTCTTTAACAAGCGCAACATTAGATACGTGAATGGCAGCCTCTTTAGAAACAATGCCTCCCGGATTTGTCTGCGAAGGTTTTGTATGGCGTTTAACCATATTCAATCCTTCAACAACAACCTTACTTTCTTTAGGCATAGCTTTCTTTACAACGCCGGTTTTACCTTTTTCATCACCAGACAAAATGATAACCGTATCGTTTTTCTTTATTTTCATTTTAGGCATACTACAACACCTCCGGTGCTAATGAAATGATTTTCATAAATTTCTTTGCGCGCAATTCTCTGGTCACAGGGCCGAAAATACGTGTACCGATCGGTTCACCGTCCTTGTTAATCAAAACTGCGGCATTGCTGTCAAAGCGGATTACACTTCCGTCTTTGCGGCGAATATCACTGGCTGTTCTAACGATAACAGCTTTGTAAACATCACCTTTCTTCACATGGCCTTTCGGCAATGCTTCTTGTATAGCAACAACAATAACATCACCGACAGAAGCCGTTTTTCTCTTGGAACCACCAAGAACCTTTATGCACTGCACCTGGCGTGCGCCGGAATTATCAGCAACATCTAGGTTGGTTTGCATTTGTATCATTTTTTTATTCCTTCATCACTAGGCGTTATCAGAAATGACAGTCCAAGATTTATGCTTAGAGATCGGACGGCATTCTTCAATAGAAACGCGATCGCCAACCTTGAACTGATTATTTTCATCGTGAGCAGCAAATTTTTTACTTTTTTTCACGATTTTCTTATAAACAGGATGCATAACCTGACGCTCTACACTGACCACGACGGTTTTATCCTGTTTATCACTTACCACAACACCTTGAAGAATTCTCTTAGGCATATTCTTTCTCCTAACTATTCTTCTTGCGCTCTGTAATGAGCGTGTTGATTCTAGCTACTTCACGGCGAACTTTTCTCAAGTTTGAGGTGTTTTGAAGTTGGCCGGTTGACTGTTGAATACGAAGGTTAATTGCTTCTTTTTTATTTTCCAGCAATTTTGCTTCCAATTCATCAATCGTCATAGCGCGTAAATCTTTTGTTTTAACCATTATGCTTCTCCTTTAGTCACATCAGAGTTAAGGCGTTTTATAAACTTGCTTTTAACCGGCAGTTTTGCCGCACTGAGAGCAAATGCTCTGCGCGCAACATCTTCAGAAACACCGCCGATTTCAAACATAATACGCCCCGGCTTAACTCTGGCTACCCAAAATTCGATAGCACCCTTACCTTTACCCATACGAACTTCTGCCGGCTTATCCGAAACAGGAACGTCAGGGAAAATTCTGATCCAAAGCTTACCAAGTCTTTTCATTTCACGCGTAATTGCACGACGAGCAGCCTCAATCTGACGAGCCGTCACACGTTCCGGTGTCAAAGCCTTCAAGCCGAATGAACCGAAATTTAATTCTGATCCACCTTTAGCCATGCCGTGAATGCGGCCTTTATGCTGTTTGTGGAACTTTAAACGTTTTGGACTTAACATTTTATTCTAACCTCTTGTTATTATTTTTGTTCAGCCAACTTTTTGTCTTGCGCCATCGGATCATGACCCATAATTTCACCTTTATAGATCCATACCTTTACACCGCAAGCACCATAAGTGGTATGAGCTGTCGAGGTTGCATAATCAATGTCGGCGCGCAATGTATGCAACGGCACACGGCCTTCACGGTAATATTCCGTTCTGGCAATTTCGGCACCGCCCAAACGACCACTGCAGCTAACCTTAATTCCTTCTGCACCCAAACGCAAAGCAGACTGCATACCTCTCTTCATTGCACGACGGAAATTAACACGTCTTTCCAACTGTCCTGCAACCGAATCGGCAACCAATTTTGCGTCAAGCTCAGGTTTTCTGACTTCAACGATGTTTAATTGAACTTCAGATTCGGTCAACTTCTGAATATCTTTTCTCAAATTCT
>JAFVEP010000019.1 GCA_017475935.1 Alphaproteobacteria bacterium | reverse complement strand
TCCGAATCCGGATGATCCGAGCGGTAAAACAATGATGCGCCGCGTCAGCGATGTTTTTGACTGCTGGTTCGAATCGGGTTCCATGCCGTATGCACAGGTGCATTATCCGTTTGAAAATAAAGAATGGTTTGAAAATCATTTTCCGGCTGATTTTATCGTTGAAGCCATTGATCAGACCAGAGGTTGGTTCTATACACTGACCGTCCTTTCTACCGCATTGCATAATCGTCCGGCATTTAAAAATTGTATTTGTACCGGATTGCTGATGGCAGAAGGCGGGCAAAAACTTTCCAAACGTTTGAAAAACTATCCGGATCCGAATGAAATTTTGGATACGGTCGGGTCAGATGCTTTACGTTGGTTTTTGGTCTCATCGCCGGTTTTGAAAGGCGGTAATGTGGCCGTTGATAAGGAAGGTAAAGAAATAGCCAAAGCTTCGCGCGCGGCGATGATTCCTTTGTGGAATGCTTTCTACTTCTTTACGCTTTATGCAAATGCGGAAGATTATCAAGCCAAAGAAATCAATGCCTCGGATGAACCGATGGACAGCTATATTCTTTCGAAGCTTAAAATGCTTGCCGATAAAGTTAAATCGGGGTTGGAAAGTTATGAGGTGGCGGAAGTTTGCAGCGAATTATCCGGTTTTATGGAAATTCTTAATAACTGGTACATTCGCCGCACGCGTGACCGTTTTTGGAAAGGTGACACCAAAGCCTTTGATACACTTTATACCGTTTTGGTGAATTTGAGCAAACTGGCGGCGCCGATTATGCCGTTTGTGGCTGAATATATTTATAAAAATCTGACCGGCGGCGAATCGGTTCATTTGTGCGATTTTCCGCTATTGGCAGAGATAAAGCCGGACGAGAAATTGATGAGTGAAATGGATTTTGTGCAAGATTTGTGCTCAACGGGTAAATTTATCCGTGAAGAAAAGAATTTGCGCAATCGTTTGCCGCTTCAATCACTGACGGTTGTCGGTACGGAGCTTTCGGCGCAATATCAGGAAATCGTAAAAGATGAACTGAACGTTAAAGAAGTTAAGTTTGATCGCCATTTGGCGGCTTATGCGACGAAAAATGTTTATCTTTATACGCCGCTCTTAGGCAAAACACTCGGAAAAAATATGGGCGCCGTCATGGCGGCTTATAAGCAAGGCTTGTGGACCTTAAATGAGGACGGAACGCTTGAAATCGGCGGACAAAAACTGACGAGCGATTTATTTGAAGTCCGTTTGGATATGAAAGACGGAGTGGCTGGTCAGGCTTTTGACCATAACAAAGCCGTGCTTATGCTGGATACCAATGTGACACCGGCGCTGAACAGAGAAGGTATGGCGCGTGATTTTGTGCGCATGGTTCAAACTCTTCGTAAGGATAAAGACTTTAATATTTCGGATCGAATCGCTTTGTCTTATCAGACGGCGAATGCCCAGTTGGCTCAGGCACTTGCGGAAAATAAGGCATATATTGCCGAACAAGTGCTGGCGGTTGAAATAACCGATTCGTGCTTGAGCGGCACGGAAGGGGAAATTGAAGGGGCTAAAATTGTTTTTGATGCTAAAGTCGCTTAAAATTTTTGATTAAAAAGAACACCCGTTTATTCATTCTTGCGAACGATAAACGGGTGTATCTTTTTTTATTTGGTCACCAGATAGTGACCGCGGGTACGTACCGTACCCTGAACTTTTGCTCCGCCTTGCAGAGCCAGTGCGATGATTTCTTCATCGCTCAGCTCTTGCTCCACGGGGATAACTTCCTGACGGGAAGTTGTCTGTGTGGAAACGGCGGACGTGTTCCGTGCGGCAGTTTGCGCCGTTTCGGTCGTCGCTGTCCTCGTTGCCGTCTGATCGGCTGGCTTTGCCCTCTGGACGGGGGCTGCGTAAGCCGTCATCTCCTTGACGGAGGCGGCTTTTTCTGCCGTCATTGAGGTCCAGTTACGCCACAGTTTCTGTGTATAACTGTTGTTGACCTCCGTTAAGATGAACGGCTGACCAGGGATGGCCTTCAACCACTCCATGTCTGAAGACTGGAAGGTTGTGCCGTCCGTCATGGTCATGACGGCGGATTTTTCGTCCGCGGAAAGATTGGCGGATGCCAATACTTTCTTTGAAACGGAAACCGTCCACTTCTGGGCGGGAAATTGCCCATTGACGAGGACTACTCTATCGGTTTTGGCCGACTGGTAAATCCATGCGTCAACGGAAATTGTATCGCTGGCGGAGGCCAGATAATACTGATTCCCTGAGCGGAATTGGTTCACGACTGGTTCAACGCGCACTTGCGCACGAGCAACACTAACTGTCGCAAAAATCAATGCGACGGTAAATAAAACTTTTTTTGCCATTTTTTTTATTTTTTTAATTATCATGGCAATTCAATAATATATGAATTTTGTACGGCCATAATAATTTGTTATTAGGATTTCATAGTAACACGTTTTTTTTGACATTTCAAGGTATTTTTTGTCAAAAAATAACGAAATTTTAATTTTTTTTATAGATGTAGCGCTGCGCAAAGATGAGATCGCTGGACAAGGTGACGCACAGCGCACATTGAGCGATGACAATAAAAAAGTGATATGCCGTGCAGGTGGAGGGGTGACGGGGTATTAGTGGTGGTTTGGAGGGGTGACGGGTGTTGTTGTCGGTTTGGAGGGGTGCGGGGTATTAGTGATAATGTTGTGCTTATTTGGTTGCGGTAGTGCGAGCGGTTTTGCTCTTGATGAAGTTCATCAGTGCCTCAGGATCATCCCACACAACGGCAACTTCCAGCGCATTGATATACTTATGATAAGAAGGCGGAATTTTAACGTAATCCTTTGATGTGGTATAAATTTCCGCATTCAGGGCGCGCGCCTTGCTTATTAATGAATCCAGCTCCTTTTTGCTGTAAAAATGATGGTCGGGAAAATCAATGCTCTCAACAAGGTTGAATCCTTGCATTTGCAAAGTGTGATAAAATTTCTGCGGGTGACCGATGCCGGCAAAAGCCAAAACATTGGTGTTGCCGCTGATTGCCGTTTGAACAGCCTCAGTATGCCCGAAGAAAACCGGAAGATTCGTCCGCTCAGCTAAACAGTGTTTGTCTTTGCCCATGATGATCAGCGCATCGGCACGCTTTAACCCGTCTTCAAGCGTTTCACGCAACGGACCGGCCGGAATGATTTTGCCGTTGCCGATTCCATAATGCCCGTCAAAAACCAGAAAAGAAATATCTTTGTGTAAACTTGGATTTTGAAAACCGTCATCCATAATGAGAATGTCCGCCCCCTCTTTGAGCGCGAGCTTGGCACCCGTGTGCCGGTTTGAAGCAACAATGACCGGTGCTTGGCGGGATAATAACAACGGTTCGTCGCCGACTTCCCGTGCCGTATGCTTTTTGTTGTTGACATAAGTGTTGTTAAGCTTTCCGCCGTAACCGCGCGTGATGAAAAAAGGGTGCATCATGGCGGATTCGAGCATTTTGGCCACAGATAGAGAAACCGGTGTTTTGCCTGTTCCGCCGGCTGTTATGTTGCCGATGCAGATGACCGGTACGTTAACCTTGGGTGGCGTGGATAATTTCAAGCGCCATTGTGTTAAACGGCCGTATAACCAGCCGATCGGTGTTAAAAGCTTGGAAATAAATGAGTTTGATTGCCAATGGCTAGGTGTTTTCATTGACCATGTATCCTTGAATTTTTTCAACAATACCATCTAAAACTTTGGCTTCGCTGGTTGCCCAGTTGTATGCCAAACTGCGCTTCGCTTCGAGAAGTTCCTTGTTGGATAAAAGCTGATCAACCATTTCCGTCAGCTCGATGATGTCATTGACTTGAATAATGCCGTCAGCATGCTTGGCGCGATTCATGGCGTCTGTGAAATTGTGCATGTGCGGTCCGACAATAACCGCATCGCGGCAGCGGGACGGTTCCATGAAATTTTGCCCGCCGTGCGGAATGAGTGAACCGCCGACAAAAACAATCGGTGAAATTTCATACCATAAGCCCATTTCGCCGATGGTGTCGGCAATATAAACATCCGTTTGCGGCGTGATCGGTTCGTTTGCCGAGCGTAAGGCCGTTTTGAGCTGATAATCCTTTTCTATTTTATCGCGGATTTCTACGCCGCGATTCGGATGCCGCGGGGCGATAATGGTTAATAAACTCGGATGTTTACTTTTCAGATCGGTTAAAAAACGGGCGATCTTAAACTCTTCGTCGTTGTGGGTGGAACTTGCTAACCACACAGGCCGGCCGTTAATCTGTTCTAACATTTCTTTTTTCTTTTGGGCATCGACGGGAATCGGTAAACCGGCGTATTTGATGTTGCCGAGGCACATGGCATCTTTCGCGCCTAAAATGCGTAAACGATAGGCGTCTTCTTCTGACTGACCGAGACAGGCGGTGAAACAGTCCATAATCTCTTTGATGATATAATCGAATTGCTGCCAGCGCTTGAATGATTTGTTGGAAATGCGGCCGTTGATCAAAATTAACGGAATGTTTTTCCGCTTGATCATAGACAGCATCGCCGGCCAGAATTCGGATTCAAACCACAGCGCGATCGTCGGCTGCCAGTGACGTAAAAAACGAACGGCGAAAGTCGGATTGTCAATCGGTAAATATTGGTGAAAGGCGCGTTCCGGCAAACGTTTGGCCATCACTTCGGCAGAAGTGGTTGTTCCCGTCGTGACCATAATGTGAATATCCGGATAAAGCTCGAGCAGGCGGTTGATGAGCGGTAACATGGAAATCGATTCGCCCACCGAAGCACCGTGCAGCCAGATTAAACGGCCTTGCGGGCGTTCTTTGGTCGGACGTCCGACACGCTCGTTAAAACGCTTGATATCTTCCTTGCCGAGTTTTTTACGCTTTTCAATATATCGCCGAATGGCAATCGGATATAAAATACGCACCAAATTATTATATATTCCAATAAACATTTACATTCCTTTTCTTTTTTTGTCGGCGGTTTGTTTGCGGCTTTTTTTGGCTTCGCGACCTTGCGGAATATATTCAATTCCCATTTCTTGATCTAATTTCCACGTCAGGTCGTTTAATTCTTTTTCAATCAGACGGCGGTAGTTTTCAAGATCTTCCTGTGTTGCATCCGCCGGAATAAAAAACGGCTTCGTAATAGCATAGGCGCCTTTGTGAAACGGTAAAGGAACCAGCATGTTGTCCCAACTTTTGGTGATGACTTTGGCGCCGGATATGCTGTATGTGATGCCTAAAATCGGCTTGCCGGATTTCAAAGCATAAAATAAAGGACTCATGGATAAAGTCATGCTCGGACCGCGCGGTCCGTCGGGAATGATGGCAATGCTGTTGCCTTCTTGCAGATTATGCATCAATCCGAGAGCGGCGTTGGTGGAGTTTTCATTGCTGGAACCACTGATATGGCCAATGCCGAATTTTCTTAAAGTATGGACGATAACTTGTCCGTCATGGTGCGGCGAAACAAGCGCATTCAAGCGGCTGGATTTGTTCCAAAAAAAAGGCATGCCCAATGTGCGACCGTGCCAGCCGATGACAATGACACTGCCGTGTTTTTGAATCATTTCGTATGTTTCTTTAACACCCGTGACGGATTTCCAACGGGTGGTGTAATAAACAAACTTTAGGTAATAATACGCAATATTACCGATTAACTTCTCGCCGCGCGGAGTGTTAAAAAATTTTTTTAAGGCCTTAATCTTCATTTTTGCTCTTTATATTCTCTTGATAATGGCGATCATATCAGCTTTTTCGGGAAATACAATCTGAAAAACTTAAATATTAGGCTTTTTTTTGCATTTTTTTTGATTATGATGACATAGAGGGTGGGAAGATGAAAAATTTATATTTGAATAAAACACAATTTAATGCGGAATTGGAAAAATGTTTGAAATGTCCGGCAAAGCCTTGTATGAAAGCTTGTCCGGTGCATTGCTCGCCGCATGATTTTATTGCCGCGGCGCAAAACAATCAAATGGAAAAAGCGGCTGAATCAATTGCGCGGCAAAATGTGTTGGGTGAAGTTTGCGGTTTGATTTGTCCGGATCATTTTTGTATGAAAGCTTGCTTGCGTTCCTACGTTGATTATCCGATTCGTATTCCTGCCGTTCAGGCTTATATTATGAAACAGGCGCGGGAAAATAAGTGGATTGCCTATCCGGTCGATCGGACGCAAAAGGAAAAAATAGCCGTGGTCGGCTCCGGTCCGGCTGGGCTTGGCGCCGTTACGGAGTTTGTTCGTCAGGGATACGCCGTGGATGTTTTTGAACAAGATGAGCGAATCGGCGGCGCACTTAACCTTATTCCTTACAACAGATTGCCACGTGAAATTTTGGCGTATGAATGGGGTTTGGTGCAGCAAAATCCGTTGGTAACCATGCACTTAAAGACAAAAATTAATTCGTACGAGGCTCTGCTTCAAGACGGATTTGCCGGTGTGATTGCCGCTGTCGGTGAACAGAAAGAAAGACGCTTGAATATTGAGGGCGAAAATTTGGCCGTTTCCTATGTGCAATATTTGCGTGAACCGGAAAAATATGCCGCAGATGCACGGGTGGCTGTGATTGGCGGCGGTGCCGTGGCGGTTGATTGTGCAATGAGTGCCAAAAATGCAGGCGTTGCAACCGTTGAAATGTTTGTGCGCAGACGCCTTGATCATATGCGTATTACACAAGCAGAACGGCAGATGCTGCTTAGCGGCGGTGTGGATATTACGACCATGACGCGTGTTGCGCAAATTGAAAAACAAAACGATAAATTGGTGCTTTATACGATTAAAACACAATTTGATGAGCAGGGTAAACTGGTTGATGTAGAAAAAACAGTGGTTCCGCGCGGCGGTTTCGATCGGGTTGTTCTGGCACTCGGCAGTACACGCGGTGAAGAAATTTATAACAGTGCGCGGATTGTTTTTGCCGGTGACGTTGTTCAGGGCGGATCGACAGCAGTTGAGGCCGTTGCATCGGGAAAAAATGCGGCGCAAATCCTGCTCGAAAACCTCAAGAACTAATCCACCGGACCGTTCTCTTTTAATTGCTGTTTGATTGCCCCCATTTGCCAACGCATGGTTTCTTGATTGAAACGGCGGATGTAATATAAATAACCGCAGACAACTAAAGTGCCGGCTGCTGTCCATGATATCGGACTGGCGTAAAAAATGCCTTCGTACCCCATCGTTTGCGCGAGGTAGATCGCCGCAAATGCACGCGTGATTAACTCGGTTAGGCTGGATAAAAGCGGCAATATCGGTTTGCCCATGCCCTGAATGGTGTTGCGAAAGACGAAAATCAGACCCAAGAAAAAGTAAAAAAGTGTGCTGATAACTAAATATTGCCGTCCGGTCGTAATGATAAAATCGACATCGGTCGATGAATTTTTGTTGCCTGTATCAATGAACAGCGCAATCATATCACTGCCGATGTGGCGAACAAGGATAAAACCGCATATGCTGATCAGAGAGGATAGGATAAAGGCGTATTTGACTCCTTTGCGAATCCGTGACAGGAGATTGGCTCCCCAATTTTGAGCGGAAAATGTGGCCATGGCTAAACCTAAAGCGAGCAGCGGCTGAGTCGCAAATTGTTCGATTCTTAAAGCGGCGGCAAAGGCGGCAATCACATCCGGACCGAAAGAATTGCACACGCTTTGAACTATCATAATGCTGAAAGAAAGAATGGAAAACTGTAAGGCCATCGGAAAAGCTATTCTGATGTGATCATACATAATTCGGCGATTATATTTCATAAACGGTGCTGATAGCCGCAGGAGCGGATATCTCTTCCACATGTAAAATAAACAAGCAACCATGGCTATAGTGTTGGATACCAGCGTGCCCATGGCCGAACCGATGATACCCCAATGAAAATTGTTGATAAATAAAAAGTTGAGCAAAATATTCAATAAAGTGCAGAATATTAAAAAATAAAGCGGTGTTCGGCTGTCTCCCAAAGCACGGATAAACCCCGAAAATAAATTATACATGATGATCATAACCGTACTTAGTGATAGGATAAACATAAAATCATAGGCTTGCGCAAAAATTTGCGGCGGTACGTTCATAACATGCAGCAGCGGCTTGAGAAATGAAATTAAACCGATGGTCAGAAAAACACTCAAAATTAAAGAGGCGAGCATACTATGAAAAACAGAACGGCGTACCCCGTCATCATCGCGGGCGCCGAATCTTTGGGCGGTGATGACGGTTAAACCGCCGGTAAAACCAAAGGCAATCATTAAAAATACCATATAAATCGGAGCCGAAGCGCCGATGGCGGCTAAAGCTTCAATGCTGATCAGGTGGCCGACAATAATCATGTCGGAAATTTGGTAAAGCTGCATAAATAAATTGCCGATCAAAAGCGGTATGGCAAATTTGATGATCAGTTTGAGCGGGTTGCCTATGGTTAAATCGTTAATCATATTTTTTCCTTTGTTGATGACGATGATTTATATAGCAAAAAATAAAAAAGTAAACAGCTTCATTGGGTGAAAAATGACAAAATTGTCGGAATGTTTTTGATAACCATTTGATTTTTTGCTATTTTATAAAAAAACACAAAAAATATAAAAAAACTCTTGATTTCTGTTTTTTTAGCGTGTATAACAACGCTTGTTAACGGGATGGGCGCTTAGCTCAGCTGGAAGAGCATCTCGTTTACACCGAGAGGGTCGGGAGTTCGAACCTCTCAGCGCCCACCAATTAAAGCCGCCTTCGGGCGGTTTTTTTTTATGGGGATTATTTTTATAGGTGATATAATAAATTTATCCGCAGAAATAAGAAAATACTTGACATCAGGTGACCTGAGTGGTATCAGAAACATCAGTATGAGAAAGAGTATTTATCTCATGCAGTGAGTTGGAACGAGGTTTGAAATCAAACGTTCGTTCTTTTTTTGTGTTCATTTTAGAAAACCGTGCGTTTAGAGACGTGCGGTTTTCTAAAATGAAAAGACACCACATTTTGTATGGTGTCTTTTCATCAGCAATTTATTATTTAAATTTTAGGATGACACCTTTGCTGTCAGTTTGTTGTTCACAAAGGGTCATCGCTTTGTCGACGGAAACAGGGAGTTGATTATTGCAGACATGCGATCCTTTATCGCCGGTGCAACCTTGGGTGGAGGAGATTTGACTGTCAACACCGGCGGCGATCAGGTCCGTGGTGCCCCAGTCTTGCGTCAAAAGATCAATACAAGCATCTTCCGGCAAGCCGAGGTAATTGAGCGAAAATGCTTTGGCATTGTCTTCAACGGATAGTAAGATTTTTCCCCCGAACGGGTTGGTACCGTGAAAGGTTTGGGTTGTGGTTGTGGTGGTACAATAATCATTTGGGCAAGAATCATGTTCGAGATCAATCCATTTTTGATAAGCGTTATTGGGTGCATTAAAAGGTGGCTGAGGATGTTCTTCTCCCCATTCGTCCCGTGATATCAGATTTTGTGTTGTTTCTTCAATCAGCTCTTGCGGGATGATTTTAGCTTTACCAAGGACGGCGATGTTGAGGCCGGCGTAGTTGGGGCGGGTGCCGTAAAGCATGTGGACACCGTTGGCGATTTGAGTGATTTGATCAATGGTTTTGTTTGTGCGGTATTTTTGCATGGCTTTGGAGTAGCCGGCGATGCCGCCGACGCTCAAAACGCCGATGATAGCGAGCACGCCTAGCATTTCAATCATACTACGACCGGATTGGTTTGTTTTTGTGATCATTTTACTTCTCCTTTTGCTTTAAGATTTTGGGAGTCCCCTTGAATTTTTCGCTCTGCAAGTGAAAAATAGGGGTGACCTTACCCGTTTAAAAATATTTTTTTTCACATTACCCCCCCGCAGCAAAAGTCAAGTGTTTTTTATAAATTAATAAAAAATCATGCCTCCGAGTGTGGAACACACGAGGTCAGGGTATTTTCGAATTAAAAAAATAT
>JAFVEP010000018.1 GCA_017475935.1 Alphaproteobacteria bacterium | reverse complement strand
CCAGATCAATTGCGTGGTTAAACTCAGCGGAATAAAACAAAGGACAACGCCCATCAAGAACGCGGCAAATCCGAACCAAATCAGATAAACACCGGGAATAATTAACTCTAAAATAGATAAAATCAGACCGGCCGCAATCCAGTGCGGAACAGTTGAACCCGAAAAAAATTCTGAGATATAGTCATACATTATTTTTAACTTCCTTTTTTATCATTTTTTTGAACGGCATCTTTGATCAGTTCGGAAATACCGGCGATGGATCCCATAACCTGAGTTGAATCAAGCGGAAGCATCAGCAATTTTTCATTTTGGGAGGTAACAATACCTTGCAAAGCTTCAATATATTTTTGCCCCAAGAAATACGACAGTGCTTTCGGATCCCCCTTGTTGATGGCATCAGATACGAGTTGTGTAGCGCGAGCTTCAGCTTCGGCGGCACGTTCTCTGGCTTCTGCCTCACGGAAGGCTGCTTCACGTCGGCCTTCAGCTTCCAGAATAGCGGCCTGTTTTGAACCTTCGGCCTGCAAAATTTCCGATTGACGCTGACCTTCTGCTTCAAGAATGTCGGCACGTTTATTACGTTCTGCCTTCATTTGACGTGCCATTGAATCAATCAAGTCTTTCGGCGGGGTAATGTCTTTAATTTCAACGCGTGTGACCTTTACACCCCACGGAATGGTTGCAACATCAACCACGGACAGCAGTTTTTGGTTAATTTCATTACGCTGCGAAAGTAATTCATCAACTTCCATGCTGCCGATAACCGTACGAATATTCGTCATGACCAAATTGGTGATGGCATAATCAAGATTATCTACCTGATAGGCTGCTTTAGCGGCATCCTGAATTTGATAAAACAAAACCCCGTTTACACGCACGGTTGCGTTATCTTTGGTGATAACTTCCTGTGAAGCAACATCCAAAACCTGTTCCTTGCGGTTAATTTTCGCACCGATGTTTTCGAAAATCGGAACCAAAAGGTGAAAACCCGGAGACAAAGAACGGGTATATTTTCCAAAATATTCAACAGTATATTCATATCCTTGGTGGACAACTACCACGGATTTGAATAAAATAACAGCGGCCAATGCCAGAAGGGCCAAAGAAACAGTTTCCATCATATAATCCTTTCGCATAATTTGTTGACACTGAGAAGATCATACATCTTTTGCAAGAAAATGCAAGAAAAATCCCCGTCTGTGACGGGGATTTGGGGTTAACGGCTCTTGATTTGTTTTTCCCAAAAGCGTCTCAAGGTCTTAATGCCGGGGTTACCTTGCACCGCTTCGGTAGATGAAACCTTTCCTTTCTCATCTAATGTGTGCATAACGGTTTGTCCGTCAACACGTTCATATCTGATGTGTTTGCCTTGAGAATCGGTCAGATCCAATGTTCGTCCGCCCCCCTTGATGTAGGTATATTGAGAAGTCATCTGACCATTAGTGGCTACACGCGTATTATCCCCGCGACGACCATCTCCATCAAGATCACCGCGTGTTTTAGCAGTTGTCACGCCGTCATCCTGCTTAATTTTTGTTGTATGCAGACGTTCGCTTCTTTGTCCGATGCCGTCCTGATTTTCGTCACCGTAGGTCACGATGGTTGTTTTGTTACCCTTAGCCGTGATTTTTGTTACGGAGTGATCTTCATTGTTAACCAATGTAGCTTGAATTTTACCCTGAGATGGATCAAGATTATTTTCTTTTGCATATTGGCTGTAAGCATCAATTGCCTTTTCACCTGAAACATCAGCTTGTTCACCATTTTTTAAGGTTAAACGGTATTTTGCTTCTTTCACACGTTGTTTAATGTCATCTGAATTTTGTTGAGATAGGGGAGCCTCAGCTGGTGCCTCATTATCAGCACCATTAGTTGCATCAGAATCAGGAATAGAGGTGTTTTCACCTGAATTGGAGGCAGGGGTATTCGTACTTGCGCCTGAATTGGAAACAGAGCTGTGTGTGTTTCCGGAAGAATGGGACGCATGCCGAGCTACGCTATGTGCGGCCTTGTCGGCTTCAAATTCAGCCATACGGGCATCACGATCATTAATAAAGTTATTAAATTCTTCTTGTTGCTCCGGTGTAAATTGCGCTTCATTTTGCAGATAGTCATTCAAGATGCGAGACGGAATATAACTTCTTCCCCCCATCAATTCTTGCGCTCTTTCTTCACTCAATACGCCGAGTTCAATTAATTTGTGATAGGTCGGTGTCGGCGTGGCATTGACTGCAAAGTCAAGGTTCGGATTATTCTCACGCCCATCAAACAGAGCGGTCGGCGGCGTTTGTTGCTCCGGTGCTTCCGTTGTTTGTGTCTCCTGAGCCGTTTCAGATGTCTGATTTGTTTCAGTCATCCTATTTTCGTCCGCAGATGTTTCATGAGCGGCGGCATCTGTATGATCGGTGTTGAACCAATCTTTGGCAAATTTGAATCCGAGAACACTAAAGGCACCGGCCGCAATACCTAAAACGGCGGCTTTGCGCTGTGATTTTTTGGCTTTGATGTCTTTGACAAGCTTTTCGATTCTCTCGCGATCTTTCGGAGAAATATCGGCATTTTGTGTAATTTCCTGAAGAGCGGTATCAAAATCCGTACGCTGTTTTTTGCGGCGGAAAAATTTCGATAATTTAGACGGCTTATCTAAAGATTTGAGCAGGGTATTCAGTTTATCTTTATCCGGATTCTTACCCTTTGCGGAAGGATCAAAATCAGGATTATATTGCTGCAGTAATCTTATCAAGTCTTTCTTTTGTGCATCAATGCCGATTTTTTTATTCATATATGTATGCGTTCCGGATAAAGTGGTAATCGCAACGGATATAGAAGGTTTTAAAGCTGCATCAATTAAATCGCCTCCGACAAGAACAGATACACCTGCCAATAGAGTACGAGTCATAAGTTTATTTATTTTTTCTTCATCACGGCATATCCAAGCCAGAATATTTTTCATCTTCGCCGGTTTATCAGGAAATTTTTCCTTATACTGTTTTTTAAATTCGCTGTAAGTTTCACCGAGTTTGTAAACGGAAAGCGCCATAAGTCCGCCCGGAATTGTCGCGGCTACGCCGGATAAAAGGATATTTTTGGTGAATTCCATGGACTTTGGATATTTTTCTTTTAGATTTTTATACCAATGCGTGTGCTCTCTCATTAAAGCCGGTGCATTGGTTCGGGTGGCTAAGCGTGTTTGCAAAACATTTGAGTTGGATGCATAATTGACGTTGACCGATTCAACCACTTCATGAACTTCATGGATGCGTTCCGGGTGTGTTGTCAGATACTGTAAAAACAAGTAGTTTGCAAAATCTTTTGCATAGTTATTCGAATTGTTTTCAATCTCTTCCACAGAGACACCGCAGGATTCGGCAAGCGCTTGCTTGTGGCGATATTGTTCTTCTTGCGAAAGCCCGACGAACCAATGATCCGCGTCTTTAGATAAATCGGCAAGTTCAGCATCTATTTTTTGACAATATGCTTCTATTTTTTGGTTGATTAAATCAGTTGTTTGTGCGTCTGTACTAAAGGGTTGAGTTGATAGCTCGGTAGCCACTGAATCACCTAACGTTTGAACACACTCTTCAAACAAGTACGGATCTAATTTTTTTAGAGGGGATAGCAGAGACAATGTTTCTAATTGAGCAGAAACATAATCGTCATTCAAATAATGACGCCACTCTTCATAGTTTTGTTTCCATTCATCAGCCGTGAGGTCTAAATCAACCAAACCATGATTTTGGTCATATTGCTTAAGTGCAGCGGCCAGTTCTTCTTCCGGAACGGGATAATTCGGATCATCAAGGCGCATGATCCGGTAATAAGTATCCAGAAGAGGTGCATTTTCACTGTCTATTTTTGCACCATCTAACGCCTCATGTGCTAAATCCCAAATTTTATTTCGTCTGTCGGCACTATCAGCGTCGTTTTTTTCGCCCAATCTTTCATATTCTTTGAGAAGTTCATAAGCCGGAAGCTTGTCATAGTCGGCCATATTATATTCATAGTCTTCTATAACTGGGACGGAATATTCTTCTCTGGGTACCTCGTTTTCGTTATCATTATATTCATAGTCTTCTTCGTCAGTATTCGTATTTTCAGGAATTTTAGCCAATTTATCGTCGATCTTGCTAAGAAGTGCATCTCTTCCGGCATAAGAGAACGGGAGGTTTTCAATCATCGTCCGTAAAGCTTCCATGTCATCTCGATTAAGATTCCACGTATCATTGTTGATCATGGCATCTAAGTATACGGCCTCAGATTCCGTGAAATTTTTTTCAGGATCGTCCCGATATTGAGTGACACGATCTTCTATTTCTTTGTCCAACGGTATTATAATAGGCATGATTAACTCCTCTTAAATGTTCCATTTTTCCCTTAATATACAGCAAAAGGATTAGAAAAGCAAGCATAAAATGACAAAAAAATACTTTTGTAGAAAATATTGTCCAAAATATGTTTTTTGCTTTTTGCGCTTGCTTTTTCACACAACATATTATAACACAAT
>JAFVEP010000017.1 GCA_017475935.1 Alphaproteobacteria bacterium | reverse complement strand
GCTTAAACGTTCATCGATTATTGATTGATATTTTTCTTTTTCTTCTTGATTTTTCATAGAGTTAGCTCCTGTATATGCTAACTCTAACTGTTCCGTTTTAATTGTGCAAAAGGTGTTCCATTTTAAATGTGCAAACACATTTTGTCAAAAATCTATTGATTTTGAAGAAAAAACATGCTATCTTATGACCGTCACAGATAAAGGAGAGTAATCATGCCAAACATTGATACGAAAACGATATTACTTGAAAACGGTCAGATCGCCGTATTGGGTGATCAGTATTCTGATGAAATGATCAGAGCCGATTATATGAAAGAAAAGGAAGATATTGTCAAATCTTTGGAAATGGAGAAAACAGTTCTTTCGGAAGGCGATGATTGGGATAGCTTGCCTGAATCTGAACAGACAAGATTAATGATTGAACAGCAGAAAAAACATATGGCTGATGTTCAAAATGCAACTCGAAAATATGATCAAGAGTTGGCGCTGCTTGATAGCTACGGAGATTCATTCCGTTATTTATATAAGATTAAGAAAGAAAATCCTTTATTTTTAAGTTCGGAAGATTATCAACTTGAATTTGTGGAAATTGAGCAAACTTCCGATAACGGAGGAATCTTGAATATCGAAGATCACGTTCGTATGAGCGCGAATAACAACGATTCGATCAGACAGATTGCCTTGCATGTGGATATGGGTGAAGATTTTCCATCCTTCTATTTAACGATGCCGAAAAGCGATCATAATGAGGCGCGGGTTAAAGCGCAGATTGTGATGGATGCAGAAGATTTATCATCCTTCGAGACGGAAAATGCAGCTCTTTCGCAAAGAAATGCAGAGATCATCAAGCGAATGATGCAGTTCTGTGAGGCGCACGGTTTGTCAACAGTTGATTTTGATGTTCCGTATGCATACGATGGTAGTGTTGACGGTAACGAATTGTATGATCGATACAGACGCCGGCTTGATGCACAGGCAGCAAAAACAAGTGAAAATGTAAAGGCTTCATTTTCAGCTGTGAAAAATGATGTACTTTCTTCTGTTGAACAAAATTCTCGCAATCAAACTCGTGAACGCGAAGTTCTTCGCCGCCAAGCCGAGGAAAAAGGCATTGATCCAGATGCTGAAGAATATTCACCGGATCCTGTTGCAGACAGATACATTAGTTGTGCCGCTTTCCTTCCGAATAAAAAGGGTAACGCACCTTTGAATAAGGCGGTGCAGAATGTTTCTTCCCAAAAATTGCTTACGGAAATCGAAGATTTTTTGGAAAACGGCTTAGGTAAACGCAAGGGGCTGTCTTATTGGAAAAAACAACCTTTACTGCAAAATTGGGATGCGGAATATATTGTCTTTGACAGAGAAGACAAAGATAATTTTAAAAATTACAAGCGCAACAATTCCAAAGGCAAATATTCATTCAGACTGTGCGTACGGACAAATAAAGACGGAAGTCTCGATATTTGCTATATGACACAAGATACTAAACCGTTAGATGATAGTATTATCAAAGGATTGGCCGGACACTTAAAAGCTTTAGGTGTCACACATGTTAATTTTCCTAAAGGGCTGTCAGATCGCGAGAAAGGTATATGGCGTACAGCTTTGGCAGAGCAAGGATTGATACCGCTGGGAATCGGTTTGGATCGTTCTAAAATTTCCGCAATGCTTGATGTGGCCAAGAAATTAAGCGATGAAGAGTATTACGATTATGAACATCGCTTGGCGTTGCAAGTGGCTGAAGATTACAAGAAAAAAGAAGCTAAAGGTAAAAAGGTACCGGCTTCCGAATGGGAATATATTCAAGCTAAACTTATGACTTACAAATACAAAAATTTTGCCACAACCTATAATGACGTGCTGAAAGGAAAAATCACTCGTATTGTCCATCCGAAACAAGAAACGGAAAACGGTGCCATAGATAAGATTGCCGCTTTTCGGAATTTGCGGAAAGTTTTCGATGTATACAAAGAACAGATTCAAAACGGACATACGATGTCTGTACAGGAAATTACGGAACTTTATGATAAAATGTTTGTACAAAGCCGTATAGAAGCCAAGAAAATGTTAGATGAGAAGTTTAACGAAGCAGGGCCTAAGCGTGCTGATGAGGCGGTTAAATCCGGCGTATTCAGCAGTGTTTACAGCAACTGTAAAAGTATGGTTAAGGAGCTTAAGTCGCTCGGTGTTGACGGTATTGAACTTCCGGAAGCGACATCTGAATTACCTTATATTTCTCCGCGAAGAGAACAGCAAGCACCTGCCAATGCGCCGGTGAAACATCAGCAAAGTACGTATGGAGAACCGCCAGCTGCCGTGTTGCAGAAACAAAAAAATGAAAATGGTTTGTGATCTCATAAAATAAAGGAAATATGATCAAATGAAAAAATATGCAAGTTTACTGTTTTTATGCCTCGGCGGCTGTTATGTATCTGCGCCGGCCGGATATCAGGATGTTTATGACGACGGCGGAGGAACGATAACCTATGTGGCCGCGCCTTCACAGGCATATACAAGCACAACATATTCATATGTTGCTCCTCAATCGGTCTATGTTTATGAACAGCCGCAGACTGTCTATGTCTCGTCACAGCCGGATATTATCTATTATGATTCTCCGTTTTATTTAGCACCGCACAGACCGTATCGGCATGCACCGCATTTCAGGCCGATTCCGCATCGCGGGCATGGTCATAGCGGTCATGGTCATCATGGCGGTTCCATTAAACCGCATTCAGGGCATTTTAACCATGATGTAAGGATAAAACGGCCGACTGGCAAACCGGCAGGTCATTCGCCGCATAAGTTGGGACATCACAAATAAAATTATACACACAGCAATTGTGTGTGAATGTGAAAATTAGCTTGATTTTTGTAAAAATCGGTGTTATATCTTATTTACATAAGATGACTGTGAAACATTTTTGTTTCGCAGTTCGTTTTTTCTGGATCGAATTACGCCACCTATAGTTTATAGGGGTTTTTTATTTGACTTTGGAGGAATTGATGATGGAAAAGTTTCCTTTGACCAAAATTGGTTATGATTTGTTGGAACAAGAGCTGAAAAGCAGAAAAGGGATTGAACGTCCGAATATTATTGCCGAAATTGCTGAAGCGCGTTCAAAGGGGGATTTATCAGAAAATGCCGAGTATTCGGCCGCTAAAGAAAAGCAAGCTTTTAACGAAGGGCGTATTCAGGAATTGGAGGCGGTGATCAGCCGTGCGCAAGTGATTGATCCGACCAAAATGAGCGGAAATATTGTACGTTTTGGTGCAACGGTTTTAGTGGCCAATATTGATACAGACGAAGAAAATGAATATCAAATCGTCGGTGACTATGAAGCGGATATTGCCAAGAATAAAATATCCTTATCCTCTCCGCTGGCGAAGGCTTTAATCGGTAAAGAAATCGGTGATATTGCCGAATATTTGGCGCCGAACGGCAAAAAATCATATGAAATTTTAGAAGTCAAATGGCTTTAGTATTGTGAAAAAAGACGGTGATAATCAGTCACCGTTTTTTTTATAGAATGATTGATTTTTTTATTTAATTGTGATAGACAGCAATCATTGTAAAGGAGATTTTTCATGCACATTTTTCTGTTTTATATCATTCTTGTCCTTGGTGTTTCCGGTTCTCTGCCTGCGTGGGCTCAGGACGACAGTGAAGGGAAAAATCCGCAAACACAGTCAGTTGTTGAAAACAAGGCCGATACATCTGCAAAAGTTTTATCTGTATCGATTAATGAATTGGAAATAAAAGACATTGACGGCATATCGACGGCTTATGACAAAAAAGGGCAATTATTCTCAGGTATTGCTGAAATTCCGAATAAAAATGGTGATGTTGTCCGCTATACATATCGTAACGGCATCAAAGACGGTGTAGCTTTGTTGAAATTTCCGAGCGGTAAAACACAGCGTCAGGAAATGTATCAAAAAGGCCAACTGAACGGCGAAGCATATACTTTCGATGAAAATGGAAATGTTCTGCATGTTGAAACTTATCGCGACGGCGTTAAAGAAGGTAGAGAGAGAATTGTGGAAGATAATATTTTAAGAGAAGAAAATTTTTATCAAAACGGAAAGCTCTCCGGAACAAGCAAAAAATATAATACTAAATATTTAACCGACGAAATTAATTATCAAAACGGAATCCGTGAAGGGTTGCATATTCAATATAAAGAAAACGGCAGCAAAATTGAAATTCCGTATGTCAACGGAGAAAAGCAGGGAAAGGCCGTTGCGTATTATCCGGATCAAAAAATTGCCCAAACCGAGAACTATCTTCACAATACAAAAGACGGCATGAGTCGAAAATATTCTAAATCGGGCATTTTAAGAGTTGCGGAAAATTATAAAAACGATCAATTGGACGGTATCAGTCGTTTTTTCGATGAAAGAGGTGTTCTGCAACAAGTAGGGCATTACGTTGAAGGTGTCAAAACAGCCGAAGTGAATATTGAACAAAATAAGGATCTTAAAGATATACAAGAGGCATATGAAAACGGCATGCTTAATAAATATCTGGATCAAAAACAATTTTGGTATCCGATTTTGTGGCTGGGACTGAATGCAGAAAAAGAAGAAATTTTAAATGACTTAGCCTCGACAATGAAAATGTACGGCGAAAACATAGATGATTTAAACGTTTATAAGCGTGAAAGCAAAACAAAATATGCCGACTATGAACAAAATCTTTATTTCGGTTTATCTCCGCTCGGTTATGCCGTTTCGATCGATTTGCCGGTCGGTATTCTGCAAAAAATAACGGAAACAGGTCTTACACAAAAGGGGAGTAAGGGAACGACCGCGCTGGAAGATGCGATTGCTATGCATAAACTGGAGGCGGTGAAATATTTGCTCATGAACAAAGCGCAGGTAGAGGCCGGAGATTTGTTGCTGGCTATCCGCAATCATGCACCGGCGGAGATCGTTAATGTATTGCTGAAAGCCGGTGCTGATGTACATTATCTTTCGGCAGAGGGAGTGTCGGCGGCATATCTTGCCGTTGAGCAAAAAAATGAAGAAATTATCCCGGTGCTCGCTGAATATGGGGCGGATTTTTCGCAGCCTTTGCCTGATGGAAAAAATATTTTGTTGTCTGCTTATGAACAGAATATTTCCACTGATGTATTGGCTAAGGTTCTTAAAAATATATCCGATGTTAATGTGACAGATGTGCATAAAACACCTTTACTGCTTAAATCTCTGGAAGATGAAAGATATGATGTAGCGGCCATGCTGTTACAAAAAGGGGCCGATGTTAATCAGACAAACCAAAAGGGTGAGAGTGCTTTGTCATATTGCGTGAAAAAGCCGACTGTTGAATTGTGTCGAAATATGATTTTGCAAAATTCGGCCAACGCCGGCAATGTCAAAGAATTTGAACAGCCGTTATGGAAAATTGCCTTGGCGCAGAATGATTTGGAACTTTTGCGGAAAATTTGGGATCAATCAGATATAACAAAACCTGATACAAACGGTGAAGTACCTCTTAAGACAGTTTTATTGAGCTCCGGAAATTCAGCGGCGGAAGATTTGGCATTGTCGTATGTTCAAGAGGTGAGTGATGAATTGGTGTGGGATATTCTGAAAGCACAGAATTTATCGGTTTTCACAAAAATTATGCGAAAAAAATTGAACACAGCAATCACAGATCCACATGGTAACACATTATTGATGTACATCATTGCGCATGGCTATCCGATTGCTTATGTGCAAGCCATGCCGGTCAATGGCTTGCAGATCAATAATCTGAATACTGACGGCAGTTCCGCACTGTCGATGGCTATTGCGCAAAACAATCCTGAGTTGGTTCGGTTTCTTGTAGAAAACGGGGCAGATATAAATCAAAAAATCAAAGATGTTCCGTTGGTCTATACTCTCAAAGCCGAGCAGAGCGATATAGCGGCAATATTGGTGCAAAAAGGTGCTGATCTGACTTATCTGCCGACGGATGGTTCGAGCGGTTTAATGCAGGCTGTCCGGCAGATGAATATTCCGCTGATAGAGGCTCTTTCGGCTGATCAAAAAGCAATAAATGCGAGGGATAAATATGGCCGTACGGCACTTTTATATTTGATGCAGGCGCTCGATGAATATAAGGATATGACTTTTGATGAAACCCGATTGTATTGGTCAGAAATTATTCGAATACTCAAAGATCGGGGAGCAGATATTAACGCACAAGACGGCAATGGCGAAACGCTTTTGATACAGCTGGCCAAAAAACATGCGGATCAGTACGAACAATGGCGTGATTTGTTAATAGATGCAGGTATAAATGCGCATCTAAAAGATCAGTACAGAAAAACAGCGGAAGATTATTTCACTCAGTTGTAGATTCAAGATAGAAGCCGAACGATTATGAAGTGAAGAATAGTTGGCACGGAGTATTCCAGTTAAGAACCTTCATCGGTCGGTTGTTAATTTTGTTCTGGATAATATCAATTTGATGTTGAGAAATCAAGTCAAAGT
>JAFVEP010000016.1 GCA_017475935.1 Alphaproteobacteria bacterium | reverse complement strand
GAAGCCATGACTTTTTATTAATTGATAAAAAAGACTTGACTTTTGATACGGGGGGGTAATGTGAAAAAAAATATTTTTAAACGGGTAAAGTCACCCCTATTTTTCGCTTGCAAAGCGAAAAATTCAAGGAGTCTTCCGAATCTTAAAGCAAAAGGAGAAATAAAATGAGAACAAAAACAACCCTATCCCCAACAATCCTGCGGCAGGAGTGTGGTGCAGAGGCGCCGCAATATGGTCGCCTTCTTTCGCCATGCGCCGGAGGTGCGCCGCAAGTTTCGAACGACGTGTACAACCAAAGGTACACGAGTGAGAAAGTTGCAAGCAGATACAAGCAGAGCGGAAGAAGTATGATTGAGATGTTGGGAGTCTTGGCCATCATCGGTGTCCTGACCGTCGGCTCAATCGCCGGCTATTCCCATGCCATGCGCCGCCACCTCTTGAACAAACAGCGTGAACAAATCAGCACCATCTTAAACGCTCTTGAAACCACTCAAGATTTTCTTCGTCCCTCAAAACTCGGATTAGATCTCCCTTCTGGAACGGTACTAACGCCCTATTTAATTAATTTGGATCTGATTCCAGAAGATATGATATCCCAAAATAGCGTCCATGACGTTTTCGGCAATTCAATATACGCATATTTTTATCCAACAGCAAATGAAATTCGGATTAGAGTTGTCGATAAAAAAATTTATGATCAGTGTATTAACTTAATAGAAACAGCAAAAGAACACTCCATGTTTTTACGAGACATAAGAACATACCTTAATCATCGAGGTTCTGCACAATTAGCCTTTACTGCCTATGGAGACAAATATTGTTCTGCCAACAAACTCTGTTTACGTAATATAACATTTCAACAAATGTCATCAGCTTGCAAAGCCTGTAAACAAGCAGAGAGATATTGCGTATTTTTCTATCTATGGGAATAGATATTGATCAACAAACATGTACTTTAATGCTATTATCAATATCCCCTTACACGGCATTGCTGCACGATTATAAAAAATAACGCTATTCCTGTATCTATCCACCGTATCCGTGTTATAAAAAATAGTCACCCCTCTAAAACGTCAGTTTTTTTCTAACGATTTTCCGAATCTTTTAATAAAAATGTCATTTTTAGCAGAACGCTGTGCTTTTTTGCCTTACGTTAATGAGCGTTGATTTTGGTGACGTCTCATTGATGACATATGATTATACATTTCGCGTTTACCGGTCGGATTCTCAATATTGCGCGCCATGTTATTCTGCAACATTTTAATTTTTTCAAGCACACGCAGAATATCTTCCGGCAGATCGCGTTGCAAATTCGGAAAATCTTTTGTTTCCGTTTGCGTTTGCTGCGGCTGAGATTTTTCACGCCCCTGCGGCAAATGTCCGTTCACGCGGCCGGTAATATCGCTGACAATATCCATCATTCTATCTGTATCAAAGCGCTTGACTTTAGCTTGAATATTCGGTCGAGACAAATATTCATCCAGCATATCTGCACGTCCGCCGTTTTGAATACGCATCATCAAATCAGCCAGTTGCGGCATAGCTTCTTCTTCCGAAAGTTTTCCGGCATTCAACTTAGCCAACACATGGATCAAGTATTTTTCCGGTTGATTTTCGGCCCAATCTCTCTTGATGATATCACGGGTATGTCTACGGCTTTCCGCCCACAGTTTCTTTTCTTCTTCGGTCATGGTGCCGTTGAGCGCTTTTTCAGCCAACGAAGCACGGAAAGAAGCTTCCTGAGCCAACGCATCGGCGGCTTCGGCCGTATATCCGGCGGCAACCGCAGCTGTCAGGACTTTCGTCAAGGCGTCATTTTCTCTTTTTTCTTGTTCTTCGCGCAAGTCTTTAACTTGTTCCTGTGTCATTTCCGGATGCGACGCAATGGCCATTTTAGTCCGCTCATCACCTTCTTCGATAGCTTCCATAATATAGTCTGGCACACGGCCTCCGTAATAGTTGCGAACGGTTTCCGGAACTTTCAACCAACGTGAGAATTTATCGCCATATTCCGCATAAAGCGACGTAATTTGCTCGCTGCTCAGATCACCCTCAACCTGTTTAGAGCTGTTGGCTTTCAAGAATTCTTTAAATTTTTCATCTAACTCTGCCATGATTTACCTCCTTTTATGACCGTCCGTCTCGTTTATAGGTTATTGCCGAATTACCGATTATTCTTTCAATGGAAGGGCTTAGTGAGTCCTTGCCTGATTTTTCATGATATTTCTGAAATCTTGCCTGATAAGCTTTCGCGGCTGCCAGTTGTTTTGTTTTTTCCCGCGCAGACATTCTGGACAACGCGTCCTGACATTTATTATAGGCATCAAGTTCGCTGTACTGTTCCTTGCTGAGACACCCTTTCAGCATCTCCCAATTAATTTTATTTTTATCCAGATTTTTCATCTGATGAGCCATACCTTCCGAGGTTTTATTCAAAACCGCCGCGGCAAAAAGCATTGTTGTTAAGTGCTCTGATGCATCTTGCGGAAATTCAATCACTTTATTCTTATTGTCCGGATCTTGCAAAAGAACATCATATACCTCAAAATCCGCCCCTTCGGAAACCACGGCATCATTTGGCGAAGAATAGCTGATTGTGCCGCCATAAAGGCCGACTTTGAACTCACTTGTATTTTCCTCACTCGGATAAATAGAAGAATAACCTTCGAAATTTTCTTTATGACTGCCGAACCATTCTTGTTTTTTCGCCATCCAGTCTTTTTCCTGTTCCGCAGTAGGCGTTTCGTTTTTTCCTTCGCTCACACGTAATGTCTCGCCGGTTTGTTCCGTCGGTTGACTGTTTTCTGCCTCTGTTTCAGATTGTTTTTCTTCCGCCGTATTTCCTTCCGTTTCTTTTTTAATTTCTTCAAGGCGCGTTTTAGCTTGAGTGGGATTTTCCATAACTTTTTGATTATCCCAACCGTCCTTTTCAAGTTTCTTCAAATCTTCTTCAGAAAACTGAAGCGAAAGCTCCTTTTTTTGTCTCGCTCTGTAAATACTTTCCAAAGATTCAACTTGCGTTTCACAAAAACGGATTTTCTCCGCATCTTCTTCGTTCTTAATATCTTCTAGCAAAACGTTTTTAGCGGCCTTATAAGCTTCTTCAACAACATCCATCGGTGCGTTCATAACTGTACTGAAATGCTGAGGTACTTCTTTTTCCCATGCCGGAAAGTTTTGCCCGTAAAGTGTTTCAAAATTTGGTTTATCTTTCTCTTTAGAAACAGCTTCGTAATTGCAAAGCGCGCTCAAAGCTTCCTTTACTTCCTCAATCTTGCTGTCTTTTGCCATAATTCTCCTCCTAAGTTGATTTTATTTTAACACACAAAAAATCTTTTGTCTACTATTTTAGAAACAACCTATGTAAAAATTTAGACAAATTATTATTGACAGTGACAAAATTTCATGTTACATTGACAGCATCTTATAACCATTAATTTTTCTTATTATGAAGATCAATTTGCAAGAATGCGAGCGCCGTATGGTTGCCGCAGGTGTTTCGTCCGCTCAGAAAGAGGCTTATCGCCGTATTCTGCGCCATTTGTCCGAATCTCTGGACAGACCGAGTGCTGAGAATCTGGTCTTAGCAGATCACCTGAAGTACATCACTTTTTCAGGTTCAACAAGCGGAGCTTGTATAACACGAAACCAGTTCTGGAATGCTGCACTGCACAGGCAGTCATTCAACTGCTTCAACGTTCCGCTCAAGCAAAAAGAGAACATCTTCGCGCTGAGTTGCATCTACGGCAATCCTTACCGCGAGAACGTTCATCCTCTCTGCTCCATGGTTGTGTATCAGCCGGCTGCAGCCGACAGCGATGTTCACTTAGACATCCGCACCGTGGCTCTGCAAGTGCCGACCAATCTGACTGAAAGAGTCGATTCTTTCGCTCTGTGCCTCCGTGAGGATGCGTATGAAGTCGATTCGTACAACTACCTTCTCGGCGCATACGAGTTTGAAGTTGTCCTCTTCGGCAAATAAATGAAAAAAAGAGCCTCCGTTTCGGAAGCTCTTTTTTTTTATTTTCGGCAAAATTATTTTGCAGCTTCTGCCGGTTTATTTTCCGGTTTAGCAATTTCGATTTTTTTGCCTTTCAGGTCATATTTTTCAACCTGAGCATTATCATTCAAATCTTGAACAATCTGTGCAACAGCCTGTTGTGAAAGATTATTTCTGATTTGCGGTTCAACGTCTTCAAACGCCAAAGGTTTAGAATCTCTAACGTCTTCAACCAAAATCACATGATAACCGAACTGTGTTTTAACCGGTTCTTTCGAAAAAGCACCTTTTTCCAACGCAAAAGCGGCGGCAGAAAATTCCGGAACCATTGCTTCGGCCGTAAAGTAACCTAAATCCGGCTGATCTTTCGAATATTGCAAAGCCAAGTCATTAAACGAAGCTTCTTTCTTTTCCAATTTAGCGATAATTTCCTGCGCTAAATCTTGTGTATCAACCAAGATATGTTTTGCTTTAACTTCTTTTTCGCTTTTGAAGTTAGCAACATAATCATCATAAATTTTCTTTACTTCTTCATCAGTCACGCGGGCATTAACCTGCTGTTCCAAATAAACCTGACGAGCCAATTCGCCCTGAATCTCCGCCAACTGCTTCTGATATTCCGGCGATGCCTGAATATTCGCAGCTGTTGCAGCTTGCAAAGCCAGCTTACTGTTGACCATCACATCCAAAGCATGATTATAGAAGTCTTCAAATTTTACCTGAGCTTTCAGCTGAGGGTTTTGTTCATAAGCCTCTTTAACTTCGGCTACGGTAATTTGTTCACCGTTAACAACAGCGGCAATGCCGTTGTTGTTTTCGGCAGAAACCTTATACGTTACAGCGCCGGCAATCAGCACAACCAAAGCAGCCGATGCGGCAAAGATATATTTTTTTTGCATTTATTCCTCCAAATAAAAAAACAGATCATTTGCATCATATATACTTTCTTTATAAAATTCAAAGGATTTTTTAACAATGGTTTATAACTTTTGTGCATAGTCTTGACTTTGAAGTTTATTCAAACTAAATGTAGAATGAATTAAATTAGCTAAAGGAACATAAATGTTAGGAAAAATTGCCCGCAAAATCTTTGGCAGTGCCAATGATCGATTTGTAAAAAAACAGTATAAAATTGTTAATCACATCAATGCGTTGGAACCTGAATTTATCAAGCTTTCAGATGGTGAACTGAAAGCCAAAACAGAAGAATTTCGCACGCGGCTAAAAAACGGCGAAACGCTTGATGATATTTTGCCGGAAGCTTTTGCCACCGTGCGTGAGACCGCCAAGCGTGTTATGGGACAGCGCCACTATGATGTGCAGCTGATCGGCGGTATTGTTTTGCATAAAGGCATGATCGCCGAAATGAAAACGGGTGAAGGTAAAACACTGGTGGCGACCCTTGCCGCCTACTTAAATGCTTTGGAAGGCAAAGGTGTTCATGTTGTAACGGTCAATGATTATTTGGCTAAACGCGACGCCGAATGGATGGGGCAAATTTATCGTTTCTTGGGTTTAACCGTTGATTATATTGTACATGGCAAAAATGACAACGAACGCCGTGCGGCCTACGCATCTGATATTGTTTATGCCACAAACAACGAGCTCGGATTTGACTATCTGCGGGATAATATGAAGTTCAATCTTTACGAAAAAGTTCAGCGCGATTTTAATTTTGCCATTGTCGATGAGGTCGATTCGATTTTAATCGATGAGGCGCGCACACCGCTGATCATTTCCGGCGAAGCTGAGGATTCTTCGGCAACCTATATTACCGTTTCCAAACTCATTCCGCAGTTAAATGAAACCGATTACGAAAAGGATGAAAAACAAAAAAACATCACATTAACCGAAGCCGGCATGGAACATATCGAAACCATGCTTAAAGAAGTCGGATTGATTAAAGAAGGTTCTTTATATGATATCGGTAATGTCAATCTGGTTCAGCATGTCAACAACGCTTTGCGTGCGCACAAAATGTTCCAACGCGATGTTGACTACATTGTCAAAGACGACAAGGTTGTCATAGTGGATGAATTTACCGGCCGCATTATGGAAGGACGCCGTTTCAGTGATGGCTTGCATCAGGCATTGGAAGCCAAAGAAAATGTCAAAATTCAGTCCGAAAATCAAACATTGGCGTCAATCACCTTCCAAAATTACTTCCGTTTATATCCGAAACTGGCGGGCATGACCGGAACGGCCATGACGGAAGAAACCGAATTCAGCGACATTTATAACCTGATTTGCGTTGAAATTCCAACCAACAAACCGGTTATCCGTCAAGATCTGCAAGATGAGGTTTACAGAACCGAAAACGAAAAATATAACGCCATTATCAAAACCATTTTGGATTGCCATCGACGCGGTCAACCGGTCTTAGTCGGTACAACTTCGGTTGAAAAATCCGAGATTGTGGCCGAACTTCTGCACCAAGCCGCACCGGATATTCATTTTGAAGTATTGAACGCTCGTTATCACGAACGCGAAGCGGCCATTGTCGCACAAGCCGGTGTTTCCGGCGCGATCACCATCGCCACCAACATGGCCGGCCGCGGTACGGATATTCAGTTGGGCGGTAATCCGGATATGAAGCTCAAAGAAATTCTTAAAGGCGATGAAACGCCGGAACAAATTGAGGTTTTGAAGCAAAAAATCGATGCCGAAGTCGCCGCCGACAAAGAAAAAGTTTTACAGGCCGGCGGTCTGTTCATCTTGGGGACGGAACGCCATGAAAGCCGTTGTATTGACAACCAATTCCGCGGTCGATCCGGCCGTCAGGGCGATCCGGGAACATCAAAATTTTTCCTCTCCATGCAAGACGATTTAATGCGTATTTTCGGCTCGGATAAAATGGCCAACGTTTTACACCGTTTAGGTTTGCCGGAAGGAGAGGCCTTGGTTCACCCGTGGATCAGTAAGGCTCTGGAAAAAGCTCAGCAAAAAGTTGAAGAGCGCAACTTTGATATCCGTAAAGACCTTCTTAAGTATGATAACGTGATGAACGAACAACGTAAAATCATTTATGAACAGCGTCGCGAAATCATGGAAGAAGATGATCTATCCGAAACGATCAGAGACATGCGTCACGAATACATTCACGGCATTATCCGCGCCCGCGTTCCATATGGTTCGGCGCCGGAAGAATGGAACAAAGACGGCCTGAAGCAGGATCTTCAAATTGCCACCGGTTTCACCCTGCCGATTGTTAATTGGTGCAACAATCCGGAAATTGACTCCGAAAAGCTTGAAGAACAAATCATCGAAGAAGTGGATAACCGCTTAACCGAGCGCGAACAATCTTTGCCGGCTGATGTCGTCAAGATGGTGCAAAAGAGCATTTTGCTGCAAGTGCTTGATCAGTTGTGGAAGGAACATATCGCCACATTAAGCCTCATGCGCCACACAATTGTTCTGCGCGCTTACGGCCAGAAAGATCCGTTGAATGAATACAAAAAAGAAGCCTTTAACATGTTTTCCGATTTATTGGATATCTTAAAGGAACGTGTCACCGTTGTGATTTGTCACACCGTCATTCAAACCGATTCGCAAGCGCAGATGCAACAGGCGATGGAAAAAGAGCAAAACCGCAAAATGTCAGCCACACACGGCGGCCGTCCGATCAATGAAGACGGCATACCGGAGCTGGATCCGCGCGTTTTTTCCAAAGTTGCGCGCAATGACCCTTGCCCTTGCGGAAGCGGTAAAAAATTTAAACATTGTCATGGAAAAATAACAGGATAAGCCGTGAAAAAGACCACTAAACAAAATCAAAAACCGGAAGAAAAATCGGCCGTTCAGTACAAAAGAATGTTTATGTTCGCTTTATACAGCGTTGGTTTGCTTATCGTTTTTTTTCTTTTGTTTTATGCCTATATTCTATATACGGCCGCCTCTAAACGACTGATCTATATGACAAAGTTAAACGATGTCATTGCTCAAATATCCCAAGTGGTCGACAACGTTCGTCAGGCGCATATCTTATATAACGAAGGCTTTGATATTCCTGCTCATGAACTGAGCAAAAAGGACTTTATCCCGAAGGTCTTGATTGAACATAACCATTTGCGAAACATCTACGGCGGTGAAATTCTGATCGGCTCATCTGAACCGATCAGCAACAAAATGCAGACCAAAACATCACCGACCTTTAAGCTTTCCTTCCAAGGATTATCCAAGGAAGCGTGCATCGATCTGGCGCAAATGAACTGGGGTGATCGAAACAAAGGTCTGTTAGCGGTAGCTATCGGCTCAGTCAATAAAAAAGGCGAGGATGCGGCATTTCACGATGTCGATGCACCGCGTCAAAGCTCAGAAATAAGAGAGTATATGGGCGAAGACGGACGGGTCCATCGCACAATGGAATATTTGCCGGAAAAAAGAAATCTCGTCAAGCCGGGCGATCCGTACATGTCGCCGCCTTTCCGCCGCAGCGATGCCGAGTTGGGCTGCGATTGTTCTATGTCCAACACCTGCTCTCTTGCCCTGCGTTACACCGTATTTAAGGTCGACTGAATTTTATAAAATAATAACGCCATTTCTCGCGCAGCTCGGCACTTTGTTAATGCCGTTCCATTCGCGACACGTCTTTTTTAATGTCATTGCTCGCGCGGCACGCCGTGTCTTGTTTTTATTGTCATCGCTCGCACGGCACACCGTGTCCGTGCGTCCAGCGATCTCATCTTTGCGTAGCGCTATATCCTATTTACTGTCATTTCTCGAAGTGCGCTGCGCGTCACTTCGTCAAGAAATCTCATCTTTGCGCAGCACTATATCTATAAAAAAACATTGAAGATACACTGACCTCGTGTGTTCCACACTCTAAGCCATGACTTGTAGATTCAAGATAGAAGCCGAACGATTATGAAGTGAAGAATAGTTGGCACGGAGTATTCCAGTTAAGAACCTTCATCGGTCGGTTGTTAATTTTGTTCTGGATAATATCAATTTGATGTTGAGAAATCAAGTCAAAGT
>JAFVEP010000015.1 GCA_017475935.1 Alphaproteobacteria bacterium | reverse complement strand
CGATTCCACCTTTGATAAGCTGATGGATTCGACCATCGCCGACATGAAAAACACCGGCGGACGCGCCGCCGGATCCTCAACGGCCGCCTGTTTCTTACAAAGATATATCGAAAAAGGCACAAAATGGGCTCACATTGATATTGCCGGAATGGATCTGTGTGACGGCAAAAACAAGCTCTATCCGAAAGGTGCGAGCGGATTCGGCGTTAAATTACTCAATCAGTTGATAGCTGAATTATAGTTGCGGCACACACCCCAAAAACCGCACAGCCCCATCTGTGCGGTTTTTATTTTCCTTATTCTGACAATTCTTTCCGCGTAAATAACAACATCTGTCCGATTCGTTTTTTGACCCGTATCCCAACATCTCAAACGGCAAAAAAGCAAAAAAAACCGATGTTTCCGCCAATAATCACATTTTTCAGCAAAAAAACTGTGATTATTTTGTTATAAACAGCGGTTTTTATTTGACATTTAATAAAAAAACTGCACAGACTAGCATCAGAGATTGTTCTTCATTCTCTGCAAACTTTAATTTTATGAAAGGATTTAAAATGAATAAAACAGAATTCGTTGATGCCGTTGCTAAATCTGCCGGTGTTACAAAAGCTGACACAACCAAAGTTGTTGCTGCTGCTCTTGAAGTTGTTACAAAAGCTTTAAAGAAAGGCGAAGCTGTTCAAATTACCGGTTTTGGTACATTTGATGTTGTTAAACGTGCTGCTCGTAAAGGTCGCAACCCTGCTACTGGTAAAGAAATCAAGATTGCTGCTTCTAAGGCTCCTCGTTTCAAAGCTGGTAAAGTATTAAAAGATTCTGTAAAATAATATTAAAGAGTTTTGAAAAATCCCTGCTCGAGAAATCGGCAGGGATTTTTTTGTGTTAAGAAAAGCGGCCACCGGACAGATGGTCGCTTTTCTTTAAGTTAAAAATTATACGTCAGACCTAAAGCAAACGCCTGAACCGAGTTGGTATATTCAGCCGTAGCGTGACCATATGTTTCGTTTCCGGTCAGTTTCGTATTCAAAGACGCCTTACGTGCTGAAATATATGTGTAACCGGCATCAAAGCTCAAATGCTCATTATATTGATATCCGAGTCCAACAGTGTACCATACACGGTCAGAATCCGGAATACGCGGTGTTCTGTGTTTATAACGAACCGCGCTTTGGTCATAAGCAAGTCCCAAACGCAGCTTCCACTGTTCATCTAATTTAAAGCTTGTACCGATAGAATAAAAGTTCGTATCGCGCCATTTTTCTTTAACGCTCGAAATATATGGTTTTCCCGAAGCATTTTTATCTTCGCGGCTGACAAAATTCAAATGTTGGAAAGAACTCCAAAATACACGCTGATATTCAGCCATAACAGCCCAACGATCGTTAATGTCATGATAAGCGCCGAAGGAAAGCATAGCCGGTGTATTTAATTTTGCGCTGATATCCTGATTTAACAGGCTGTGCAACTGTTCCATACGCGGCGTTGTCGATGATTTCATATCACCTTTAATTTTGTGTTTAATTTCACTGCGGTAACCGATACCGAAACGGGTTGCATCGGACAACTCATATAATACGCCTAACTGATAGCCTAAATCTAAAGCATCGCCATCGGTCACAACTTTTTTGACATACGGACGATTACTGCTGGTCAAATGTGCCCATACATACTGAACCTGAATACCGGCTCCCAAAGACAGCTTATCCGTTGCTTTGTAAGCAGCCATCGGTGTAAACGTGGCCGTTTTAACATCAGATGTAATACCATGATCCGAGCCGACCCAATCTTGATCGTATTTTGTGATCATGCCAAAAGGGCTGTTACCGGCCAAGGCGATAAACCATTTGTCATTCAGTTGATGTGAAATTGTAAAATACGGTGCAACCGCTGCATGTACAACATTCTGCACATCCGCACCGCGGTTTCCGGTTTTTGCATCACGAACATTCTTTGCCGTTGCTTTCGGCGCAATATAAGTTCCGCCGCCGGAAAATTGCGTTCCTTTAATTCTTGTCAAGCCTGCGGCATTATAATATGCATAAGCATTATTTTCCGCACCGGCCGTCGCTCCGGCATAAGCATTACCCTGAGCTGCCGCTGATTGTTCTCTCAAATGAAACCCGGCCGCCATAGCGGTAGATGACAAGAGCATAGAACCTAAGGCTGTTAAAGTTAAAACCTTTTTCATTATAGTCCTCTCTCAATAGTTAGTTCAATTCACAAAGCAACAAGCGCATCGTGACGCGTGATGTATAACCTATATTCAGCCTTTTGGCAAGTTTTTGACATACATGCAGGGGATAACCCAGCATCTTTAACGAAAAAATAGCCTTTTTTACTAGTACTTTCAGCCTGTTGATTACTGCACTGTTTTTCCTTTACAAACGTTCTGCACTGATATAAAAAAATATATATTTGTAACTATAGAAAGGACGTAGCTGTGCGTAAGTTTGTACAATTCAGTCTGAGAACAATTCTTAAACTGCTGAAAACAAAGTGCATTTTTGACTTTGATATCAAAAAACTTCCAAACAAGGGAGTATATGTGGTCAATCATGTTTCCTATTTGGATCCGATTCTTTTATTTGCATTTTTGCCCGGAAATCCGGTATTTGCGCTTAACGGACATCTTTTCCGTCGGCGCTGGATCCGCTTTTTGATGCGCAAAGCAGATATTATAACCTTTAATCCGATCGAACCGGCGGATATCAAAAAATTAATCGCCAAGGTTGATGAAGGCAGACTTGTTGTCATCTTTGCCGAAGGGCGTATTACCGAAAACGGCGGTTTGATGAAAATCTATGAAGCTCCGGGACTGGTTGCCGATAAATCCAAGGCGCCGATCATTCCTGTGTGGATTGATGGTCCGCAATACGGCTATTTTTCCAAGACAAAGGGGAAGTTGCCGCATCGTCCGCTGCCGAAAATGCGCATTTATGTCGGCAAACCGCGCAGTTTCAAATTAAAGGACAATCTGCGTCGTCAACGCGATCACATCAGCAATGAGGTCTACATGATTCTCCGCGAAATGGGATTCAATATTAATTATAATCCGGAAATTTCGCTGTTTGCTCAGTTAATGAAGACTGCCAAAGTCTATTCGCGCAACGGATGGTTCTCTAAACGGCCGCGGATTATTGAAGATATCAACCGCAAACAAAAATCATATAAAGATATCATCGTGGCCTCGTTCGCACTTGGCCGCACATTCAAAAAATTCACTAAACATGAAGAAAACGTCGGCGTACTGCTACCGAATGCCATCGCCACAATATGCACATTCTTCGGACTTTCGGCATATGAGCGTACGCCGGTTATGATCAATTTCTCCGTCGGATCGAAAAATATGCTGTCCATGTGCAAAACAGCCATGGTTAAAACCATCATTACCTCAAAGGCCTTTATTTTAAAGGGTAAACTTGACGGCATGATCAAAGATCTGAAAAACGCAGGATACAATATCGTTTATCTGGAAGAACTGGCGAAAAAGATCTCTTTAAGCACCAAAATCGGCGCTTTGCTCAGTTACAAATTAAAACATGTTCCGCACAAAAAGGGCGGTAACAAACAGGCTGTTATTTTGTTCACTTCCGGTTCAGAAGGTGCGCCGAAAGCTGTTCTGCTGAGCCACGCCAATTTAATTGCCAACATCAATCAAATGCAAGCAATTCAGACAGTAACATATAAAGACCTTTTGTTCAACGCTTTACCGATGTTTCACAGCTTCGGTTTAACGGTCGGAACCTTGTTCCCGCTTTTTGCCGGTGCAAAACTTTTCTTATACCCGTCACCGCTGCATTATCGTGTGGTTGCCGAACTTGTTTATGAGCTGGGTGCAACATTGATGATCGGCACAGACACATTTCTGCGCGGCTATGCCAAAATTGCTCACCCGTACGATTTTCATACGGTTCGCCTGATGTATTCCGGCGGCGAAGCTGCCAAGCAAGACACACGCAACATGTGGGTAGAACACTCCGGTGTCCGTATGATGGAAGCTTACGGTGCAACCGAATGCGCACCGGTGATGACGGCCAATAACGGCATTTTCAACAAATTCGGCTCCATCGGTAAATTGTTACCGGGAATGCAGTATAAAATCGAGCCGGTAGACGGCATTGAAACCGGCGGCGAGCTGTGCGTTAAAGGTCCGAATATTATGCTTGGTTACTATATGCCGGACAACCCTGGTGTATTGGTTAAGCCGCAAGATGGTTGGTATCATACGGGTGATGTTGTTGACATTGATGAGATCGGCTTTTTCACCATTAAAGACCGCATCAAGCGCTTTGCCAAAATCGGTGGTGAAATGGTCTCTCTGAATGCCGTACAGGATATGGTTATAGAAGCCACTAAAGAAATGAGCGCCGAATATAATTACGGTGTTGTAGCTGTTCCACATGAAAGCAAAGGCGAACAAATTGTTTTGGTCACCAACAACAAAGAGGTAACCTCTTCCCTTTTGCATGATTATGTGAAAGCTAACGGCCTCTCTGATTTATATTTGCCGCGTATCATCTTGTACCATGACAAATTACCGGTCTTTGCAACCGGCAAGTCGGATAATGTAACCTTGAAAAAAGAGGTTATGGAAGAGCTTTATGCCGCCAACGAAACGGCCGCATAAAAATGTGGAGATATCTGTTTTTCAATTGAATTTTCGCAAAAATATTTTATGCTGAATTGAGTTTAATAAAAAAAGGAAAAGATAATGGTAGGAAGTATAAACAAAGTCATTTTAGTCGGCAATTTGGGAGCAGATCCGACTGTCAGCACAACACAAAGCGGATCAAAAATTGTCTCGCTGAGAGTAGCCACCTCCGATTCGTGGAAAGACAAGGCTACCGGTGAGCGCAAGGAAATAACTGAATGGCATCGTGTTGTGATTTTCAATCCGCAATTGGCCGATACCGCAGAACGATATTTGCGTAAAGGATCTAAAGTTTATCTGGAAGGTCAGCTTCAAACGCGTATTTGGAAAGATAACAACGGCACGGATCGCTACATGACGGAAGTCGTTTTGCAAAATTTCTCCGGAACCTTGATCATGCTGGATAGCCGCGGAAATGATTCGGGATTAGCACCATCAATAGGCGGTGAAGGTGATGTTTTTTCGGCACCGGCTTCCTCAGGATGGGATAACAGCGAGGTGAGTGCCTCTTCTGATCTGGATGACGACATTCCATTCTAACAAGTTACCGATTTTAAAAAACTTCGGCTTTAGCATCAAAGTTCGAAGTTTTTTTATAACAAGGAGAAAATATGAAAATCTTAGTCGGCATGAGCGGCGGTGTTGATTCTTCGGTTACCGCGGCATTATTAAAATCACAAGGTCATGAAGTTATCGGGGCGACAATGTCCATCTGGGATAAGTCGACTGATTTTCACGGCCGTTTGACGGCTGATTCATGTTTTTCTCCGCATGAAGCGGAAGATATTGAAGCGGCACGCACTCTCTGTCAAAAGCTGGACATTGCTTATCATGTCATAGATTGTTCGCAGCGTTACAAACGAATGGTCTTGGAAAATTTCAAAGCGGAATATAAAGCCGGCCGCACTCCAAATCCTTGCGTTATGTGCAACTCTTACATTAAGTTTAATGCCCTGCCGGAAGAAGCGCGCGCCCAAGGACTGGACTTTGATAAATTTGCCACCGGTCATTATGCTCAAATCCGCTTCAATCCGATGACCGATCGCTATGAAATTCATCGCGGTGTTGATCAGACAAAAGATCAGTCATACTTTTTATACAGATTAAGCCAAGAGCAATTAGCCCAAATAGAAATGCCGCTCGGCCAGTTCACCAAGAAACAGGTACGAGAAATGGCGGTCAAGTACAATCTTGCCGTTGCCGACAAACCGGACAGTCAGGATTTTTACTCGGGCGACATCAATGATATTTTACAAAATCCCCCTCTCAGCGGCAATTTTGTAACGTCATCGGGTAAAATTTTGGGCCAGCATCAGGGATATTGGAACTACACGATCGGACAGCGCCGCGGCATGGGAATCGCCGCTGAACGCCCGCTGTATGTTATCGGTATTAACAAAGAAAGCAACGAAGTGATCGTCGGTTTTGAGGAAGAATGCCAAAAATCGGCTCTGATCGCCGCAGATCTTTGCTGGTCGGCCATCAGTTGTCCGCAAGAGCCATTGGAATGCGAAGCAAAAATCCGCTCTTCTCAACAACCGACGGCAGTCAAAATCACGCCGCAAAACGATGCCACAATTCGGGTTGATTTTTACACCAAACAAAAAGCTATTGCGCCGGGACAGTCTGTGGTCTTTTACAACAACGATACGTTACTGGGCGGCGGCATCATAAATCAATCTTTATAAGGCATTGCAGCATGTTTGATCTTTACCATTATGTTCAAAAGGGCAATAATGTTTTACAAAAGGGATTGCTTTCCTTTGCGCAAAATCCTGAGGCTGATTTATCTTATTATCAACAGCGCAGCGGACAAAACACACATCAAGAAATTTGTTTATGGATGGAAAATTGTTTTAAAGGAAGAAGCCGCGGAATTCGTGCTTTTACCGAACCGATCCGCTGGTCTGAACATAACAAACATTGCCTGAAAGATTTTGCCGATCAATGTGATCTGTTTAAGATTAATGTAGCCAAACTCTGCCAAGATGGTTTACTGGAGGCAATTTATGTCAGTCCGTCTATATTGGAAAAAAATCCTGCAAACCCGCATGATGAACTTTTGGATAAGCTTACGGATATATCCGAGATTGACTATTCTCCGCTCGATTGGCATCTTTGCGATGACAAACTCGGACGCCGTTTTGCTTACATACGTTACTACTTATTGATCATTCAAGGTGGAATTATTCCGCCGAAATATCTCAATTTGATTGTTTCATAAAAAAAGAGCCCGCAATCAGGCTCTTTTTTTTAATCTCATCGACACGCGTGTTTTTATAATGACAACAGCGGCGACCATGCCGGATCAGACGCTTCGGAAGGCGTAATAATCCGTCGTTCGTTATATCCGGTCATGTCAATCGTATAAAGACGAACCGGCGAACCGCGATCTTGTCTGAAATACATCAGCACGCGTCCGTTCGGCGACCACGTCGGACCTTCTACCAAATAGCCATCAGCAAGCAAGCGCTCATTGCTTCCATCCGGCGACATAACCCCGATATAGAAAGCTCCGCCGGCCATTTTCGTAAAGGCAATATAATCACCGCGCGGAGACCAGACCGGCGTTGCATAACGTCCTTTACCGAAACTGATACGCTGAACATCGCTGCCATCGGCATTCATCACATAAAGCTGCTGATTACCGCCGCGATCAGAATTGAAGACAATTTTCGATCCGTCCGGAGAGTAACTCGGCGAGGTCGAGATCGCACTACCGAAAGTAATTTGCTTAATACTTCTCGTCCGCAAATTCATTTCATAAATATTTGTAGCGCCCTTATTGGCATAGCTCATCAAAACTTTCGAGCTATCCGGAGAAAATACCGGAGCAAATGTCATTCCTGGGAAGTTCCCCAAAACCTGCCGGCTGTTTGTATTCAAATCCATCAAATAAACCCGCGGATTATTTCCGACATATTCCAAATAAGTAATTTTCTGCATATTCGGAGAGAATCTCGGGGTTAAGACCAAATTACGGCCGTTAGTCAAAAATTTATGATTTTCGCCATCTTGATCCATCATCGCCAAGCGTTTAATACGTCTGGTCGACGGCCCGCTTTCCGACACATAAACAATACGCGTATTGAAGTATCCTTTGTCACCAGTCAAACGTTCATAAATCGCATCGGCGACCACGTGAGCCAAACGACGCCAGTTATCTTTTGTGGTGGTAAATGACTTGCCGATCATCTGGTTTTCGGCGATAGCATCCCATAAACGAAAATCCACACGCAGTTTATCACCAGCCAACTCAACAATCTGGCTCTGAACCAAAGCCTGTGTCTTAATCGCCTGCCAATCAATAAAATTCGGCCGTTGATCAATAGAAGTCAACTTATCAATATAACTCCGCTCAGGAATAATTTTAAACAATCCGCTGCGATCCAAATCGGCAGCAATCACTTCCCTGACCTTATCACCGTAATCTGTACCGACAATCTTTGTGAAAATATTGGAGTTAGAGCCAATCATTTCCGGAATGGCAATCGGCATCGGATTGCGTGTTGCACCGCGTACGTCAATTTCCAGCTCGGCATGTGCCGGAGCAGTTAACATAAAGACCAAAGCGGCCAAAATATACTTTAATTTCATAGCATTACACCTCAAATTATGGTTACGTTAAATTCAACATACAATTGAAACATATAATAGTAAAGCAAAAATAACGATTATAGACAATGTGATATTTTGTTTGACTTTTAGGACAAATCATTTAAAATTTAATGAAAAATGGGAATATATAATGGAAATTTGTGAATTTAAAACGCATCTCAAACCATATAAGGCCTTGCTCGGCGTGGATTATGGGGCAAAGCGAATGGGCATTGCCGTTTCCGATCTTATGCGCCACATTGCTACACCGCACAAAATAATTTACCGCAGCGCTTGGGATAAGGATGTATGTGAGCTCAAAAAAATCATTGCTGAAAAAGAAATATGCGGCATTGTTTACGGACTTCCGTTGCAGATGAACGGACAAGAAGGTGCGATTGCAGCCGAGGTTCGCCAATTTGCCGAAAAACTTGCAGCTGAAATTGAATTACCCTACACTTTTTGGGATGAACGGCTTTCTTCCGCAGCCGTTGAAAGAGTTATGATCAAAGATGCGGACTTATCACGTAACAAGCGAAAAAAAGTTTTAGATTCATCGGCCGCCGCTTATATATTGCAAGGTGTGTTAGATTCTTTGAATTATCTCGGTGATTAAACCGGATCCTTGGCCCATTCTTAAGGAAAGAGGCTGGCAAGAAATATGTCGGCACATTGTAGATTCAAGATAGAAGCCGAACGATTATGAAGTGAAGAATAGTTGGCACGGAGTATTCCAGTTAAGAACCTTCATCGGTCGGTTGTTAATTTTGTTCTGGATAATATCAATTTGATGTTGAGAAATCAAGTCAAAGT
>JAFVEP010000014.1 GCA_017475935.1 Alphaproteobacteria bacterium | reverse complement strand
TCGAAATGGTGTGAATGCAAAAGATTGGCCGAATTTATACCAAGCAATTCGGAATAAGAATGTTTTAGGTGAAAATGGTATTGTAGATAATGTCAATCGAAAGGATGTTGGACAAGATCGTAATGATTGGACAAGAGACAAAGCTCGTTCAATCAGATTCTGATGGGGTATAATTAGGAGGGGTTACACAATATTTTGCTGCATGCATTTCATTTGAAGAAAATTCTTCAATCTTTTTGTAAGTATATTCTAAAATACGCAAACAGGAAGGTAAGAATACATCCTTAATGACATATGTATGGTATTCCATCCATTTTTCATCACGCCAAGTGATAGTACATAATAAGGTAATGCGGTCTTGTGAATTTTCGATAAGTCTGCATTGCCCTGTACTGTCAACAAGATTTTTACCTAAAGGTGTCATGCTTTTAATAGATGTCGGTGTTAAATATGTCCAACCGACAGTACTGCTTAGAGGTCTTAGTGGTTGATAAAAGATCGGATTAACAAATTTCTGTTGTTCTGCTGAAGTAGAGGCAATGTTTTCTGACGATAAAACATTTTGCCTAATATCTCTGGCTTTTACATGCGTACTTAGTGCTAAAACCAATCCTAAAATCAAAACGAATTTTTTCATAAATTTACTCCCAAAGATTGTAATTATAATAAAACAAACATCATAAATGTCAACGAGAAAAATATATCCGTAGTCCGGTACGGACTTTTGGGGTAATAATGCGGCGGATTGGATTGGTTAGGAAAAAGGTTCGGTATAGATACAAAGATGCAGGGGTATTTGGACTTAAAGGATGAAGAAAGCCGAAGATTAGCTCAAATGGCCGGAAATGCGGCGGAACTCGGCGGAGCGGTATTGACGGGAAGGACGTTAAATAATGCGGCACGTTATGGATATGATCAGGCAAATATGGCTTATAATGGCTACAAGATCGGTCGAAAATATGATCAATTGGTGCAAGATCCTTTTCGAGGCAGCGGGCGAGATGTGATGGCTCGGATGAAAAATCATAACGGCGAACCGGTTGTTTTGCAAAGAGGCGAAGCAATCGTCGGAGAAAATGGTGAAGTGATTACGAGTGGAAGACCTTTGCAACATATTACAGGAACCGAGCGAAACCATGGATTAAATAAGATAATTTACAAACATGAAATGCCTAGGAATGAGGTCATACAAATTCCACGATATATTAAGCAGAATAAGCCGGTTGAAATAAGCCCTCGTGGACAAAATGTTTATGCCATTCAGCAACCGAATGGTGAAATCAGAATCGTTACAACGCCTAAAGACGGAGAAAATATTGTATCATCTATGTATTTTAAAATAAAAAAATAAAAAGCATGTTAGAAAAAATAGAAAGCCCTTTGTGGGCTTTCTTCTTTTTTAATCCTGCTCTCCGCTTCCCCGCGAGAGAGAGATACACAACAGGCGATTTCGGTTTCAAACCTATTGGTAAAAAAGAACCTTTCGGTATTTTAAATGTAACACGTTTTGAGCCAAAGTCAATATATAAAGTGAAAAATAAAACAAATATATACTTTAAGTTATAAATTATCGATCGGTTAGATAATGGTGGAATTGATCATTTTGCAAAGCAGGCGGTAGAGAATAATAGTTTTCGTTGGGAGAAGCCACAAGGATCAGAATATCAGATCACCATGCCGAAGCCGCAATAGCCGAGCACTTGGGATAAATTTAAGAACTGGGCTGAAAATACAGGAGAGGCCATGGAAGCCGGAGCTGTCGGCGGAGTTAATATTTATAATGCCGCTGTAAATCCGATTATGCTTCCACAAGCCATTGCTTATGCCGCAGCATCATCGGCGCGAATTGCTTGGCGAAGTTGCATATAAAGCAGGCATGTCTGCGACACGATTGAAAGCCCTTCTTGACTATTTAAAAAAGAGCCAAGGATTATCAGGTTCTGTATCAGCACTGAGAAACGAAAAATAACCGATTTTCTTGATTTTTCTTGTTTTTTAAAACATTATAAGGAGTAAAGAGAATGTCTTTTGATAGTAACGGCGTGTTTAGCAGCGTGATGAACTGGACAAGCGACCAGCAAAACGGAATTTTTGCGTGTTTGGATTTATTTTAATCTATTCCAACCTTTAGGCGCATTTTCCTGAGGAGCCTGCGGCTGTGCCGACTGCTTGTCATTTCCCCATTTTTTCTTGTTATTTTCCGTAGAAGATTGTTTGCGTATCAGCTCTTTTTGCGCTTGTGTAATAACAACTCCGTTAGCGGTTAATTGGTCTAAAAGTGCAGGAGATAAGTAATTTTCCGTCAGTCCGGCATAAGCGGTGCTGATTTTTTCAACAATATCTTTTCCCGGTGCGGCATTGACTGTGATAACATCTTGACCATGGAAGAAAATCAAAGCCGAACACGGATGGGAAAATAGAACATCTGTATGATCCGGCCCATAAACATAGCGTAACATAATTTGCGGTTTGATTTCGCACGAATCGACTGTGTTGGAGTAAACAACATTATTGCCAAACAGCGATTCCTGTATTAATTTTTTTCCTTCGGTACTTAATTCACCGCAAAATCCTTCAACAACAAATCCGTCAATAACATAGCCGGAATGGTTCGGATCCATCGAACCGATTTTATAACAAAAAACTTTTTCCGCTTTTTGAATGTTTCGCATCATCGAGGAAGGAAGTTTGGTCGTCAAAAAAGAAGAAATGCTATTTGTTTCATTTTGGGCGTTTGACTCTGCTATATCAAGGCCGAACTCCGATGTTTCGGCGCCGAATATATCTTCAGCGTAGGCATTGTGCATCAGAGAAAAAGCAACCAGAGAAATCAAAATATGTATTTTTTTCATAAGACAATCCTCATCGTAACAAACACAGTATGTAACTATATTAGTCACATTCGTGTCAAATTTAAATAAAAAAAGTCATTTTTTTAAGATTTATTTTATATATTCCGAATATGATGCCTGTATTAATGACAGAGAGGACTTAGCATGTTTACATTTTTATTCGGAGATATATCAATAATCACACGCATTGTTTTGGCTTTTTCAACGACATTGCTGTTAACTTTGATCTTAGGTGCACCGCTGATTTCACTATTGCATAAATATCAAAAACTCGGCCAACCTATTCGTGAAGACGGACCGCAAAGTCATCTTAAGACCAAAAAAGGCACACCGACCATGGGGGGATTGCTGATTCTTGGAACCTCGATCCTTTCTATTGTACTTTATGCAAATATACAGTATCACTTTGTCTGGGTGAGCCTGCTCATTTTGGTTATGTATGGCATGACCGGATTTGTCGACGATTATTGGAAAGTTAAGCGGCAAAACTCAAATGCCATGACCGCCAAAATGAAGCTGTTCCTGCAGTTTTTGACCGCTTTGATTGCTGCCAGTATCATTACGGCGGCGACACCGCGCGGGATTAATACCGTTTTAATGTTTCCGTTTTTCAAAGAGTGGCTGTTAAATTTATCATGGTTATATATTCCGTTTGCCGTTGTGGTTATTTCCGGCACTTCGAATGCGGTTAATTTAAGTGACGGCCTGGACGGGTTGGCATCAGGACTGTTGATTATAGCTTTTTTATTTTTCGGTGTGATAGCCTATTATTGCGGCTTACATGATGCCATCAATTATAATATGATTTTTATTCCGCGTTGCGGCGAAGTAGCCGTAGTATGCGCAGCTGTTGCCGGATCTTGTTTGGGGTTTCTTTATTACAATAAACCGAAAGCACGTGTTTTTATGGGGGATACCGGATCTTTGTCTTTAGGTGCACTGTTGGGGGCTGTTGCTGTCATGACAAAACATGAAGTTCTGTTGGCCATTGTCGGAGGTGTGTTTGTTGCCGAAACTCTTTCAGTTATGATACAGGTGCTCTATTTCAAAAAGACAGGAAAAAGATTTTTTAGAATGGCGCCGATTCATCACCATTTTGAGCAACTCGGATGGTCGGAAAAACGTGTTGTCTTGAGCTTTTGGACAACAGCTCTGATTTTGACCGGTATCGGTTCTCTTGTATTTATGTAAGAGGGGATGGCAGATGGTCAATTTTTCTCGGCAAAGTCATAACGCTTTTATAAAGTGGCTCTGGACGGTTGATAAAGTTATTTTGTTTGTTTCGATGGCTTTGCTGGCGATCGGTATTATCTTGGATATTACAGCCAGTCCGGCTGTGGCACGCAAGATTAATGTGGATGATTTTTGGTTTGTACGCAAACAAATTGTCTATGTTATAGCCTCAGTCGCTGTTATCTTTGTGCTATCCTTATTCAATCTGAAGATCATACGCCGCATGTCGATTGTCGGATTTGTGGTTTTGGTCGGCTTTTTGATTTTGACCTTGTTCTTTGGTTTTGAAACCAAAGGTGCACGCAGATGGATGAGCATTTTCGGTTTTTCTTTGCAAGCTTCCGAATTTATGAAACCGGTGCTGATAATTGTGACAGCTTGGCTTTTGGATTGCGGCAAAAAATATGATTACTTTCCGGGGATGGGATTGTCCATTTTGCTTTATGGTATTGTTGCCGTTTTGTTGCTGTGTCAGCCTGATGTGGGCATGACCATGTTGGTGACAGCCGCTTTCGGGATTCAGCTTTTTCTGGCCGGACTGCCGATGTTTTTGGTGATTATGTGCGGTATCGGCGGTATTCTTTCTTTATTTGTGCTCTATTTTACGTTTCCGCATTTCCATGCGCGTGTTGATCAGTTTTTGTACGGCAGTGATGAAACAAGCTATCAAATCAATCGGGCCATGGAGGCTTTTCAAAATGGCAATTTGGTCGGAAAAGGTCCGGGGGAAGGAACGGTTAAATTGCTTATTCCGGATGCTCATACAGACTTTGTATTTGCGGTTGCCGGTGAGGAATACGGCGTGTGGTTGTGCCTGATCATTATTGCTTTGTTTGCAACCATTGTCATCAGAACGTTGAAAATATCTATGAAGGAAAGCAATCTGTTTGTCATGTATGCCGAAGTCGGTCTGGCTTCTTCACTCGGATTGCAAGCCTTTGTCAATATGGCATCTTCATTGCATGTTATTCCGACCAAAGGAATGACACTTCCGTTTATTTCATACGGCGGATCATCGTTGCTCGGAAGTGCTATGGAAATAGGTATGCTGTTGGCTATAACGCGTAAAAACATGGCTTCAGAGGATAAGGATAAATACTGATATGGCAAATAAAAATCTTCATTTACCAGCGATAAGAGGTCAGTATAAGTATAATGAGCCAATGAAAAATTATACTTGGCTGAATGTCGGCGGGCCGGCTGAGGTGATGTTTTTTCCGCAAGATATTAAAGATTTGCAGAAGTTTATGCGTGAAAAACCGCAGGACACGGATGTTTTTGTGCTCGGCGGCGGATCCAATTTATTGGTGCGCGATCAGGGAATTCATGGTGTTGTGATCAAAATGTCCGGTCCTGAGTTTTCTCGCTGTGTCGTTGAAGATGGTTTTCTTTGCTGTGATGCCGGCATGAAAAATTTTAATTTGAAAGATGTTCTGCTTAAGAATCAAATCGGGGGTTTGGAGTTTTTATGTTCGATTCCGGGAAGTATCGGCGGGGCCGTTAAAGGCAATGCCGGTTGTTTCGGATCATCAATGTCGGATGTGACCGATCGTGTTTCGGTGATGGATGGAGCAGGGAATATTTTTACGGTTTCATCGGATCAACTCGGGTTTGACTATCGACAGAGTCATTTTCCGTCCGATTGGATTATTTTGAAAGTATGGCTCAAATATGAAAAATCAACGGTGGCAGATATACAAAATAAAATCGATGCGCAAAGACAATATCGGTTAGATCATCAGCCGCAGGGTATTCGGACAGCCGGTTCTACTTTCAAAAATCCACAGGGATTTCGGGCGTGGGAGCTTATTCAAAAATCAGGTGTTGCTCAGTTAAAAGTCGGTGGCGCCAAAATGTCGGATAAACATTGCAATTTTATTGAAAATGACGGTACAGCCAGTGCTGCTGAAATTGAAAGCCTTTGCGATCAAATTATATGGACGGTCAAGGAAAAAACCGGCGTTTGTTTGGAGTGGGAAATTCAACGGATTGGTGAAGGAAAAGATAATTGACAACAGATCATAAAATATATGAAACCATTCTATGGCCATACAGATTGATCGGCAATTTTTTGTTGCTCGGCGCGATTTGGCTGTTGAGCATCGGCGTGGTTACGGTTCGTCATAATCTTGTCGGCAGGCAGATTGATTCGCTTTTGGTTGATATATACAGCAAAACCGCTACGGCCGGTTGGGGACTCGATGATGTGATTATTGAAGGAAGAAATAAAACATCAAAGGAGGATATGCTTAAAGCGGTCAACCTGCAAAGAGGCGATAATATTCTTGAAATTGATCTGCAGAAAATCCGTGACAGCATCAAAGCTCTGCCTTGGATCAAAGAAGTGTCTGTTTCCAGAAAATATTTTCCGAATATTATTCATATCAGTGTCAGTGAAAAATCAGTCAAATCAATCTGGCAATATCAAAATGAGTTTTATCCGATAGATGAAGATGGGCATATTATCGAGACAGAATATGTTCCTCAGCAAAAGTTGTTGCTGATCGTAGGTGAGGGCGCACCGGAACACATCAAGGAATTGCAGGAAATTATTGAAAAAGATCAGGAATTGTATTCGCGTTTGAAAGCGGCTAACTTTATCTCCAAAAGAAGATGGAATCTGATTTTTGATGATATTGAGCACGGTATTACGGTCAAAATGCCGGAAGAAGATTTGGAAAAGGCGTGGAAAAAATTAGTAAAATTAGATAAAACCAGAGGTATTCTTAAACGTAAATTAACTTTCATTGATTTAAGATTGAAAAATAAAGTGATTGTCAGAATAGATAATAAATCATCTGACTGATGGTTGAAAATATGAACATATAGAGGTGAAAGTTGAATCGCTCCACAATTGCGGCACTTGATATCGGATCATCGAAAGTTTGCTGTATTATCGCACGTGTCAATAAAGATAAAAAAATTAAAATTATCGGCTATGGCTATAACGCGTCAAAGGGTATCAAAAACGGTATAATTACGGACATTAATCAAGCCACCCTGTCTGTATGTAATGCTGTTGAAGATGCTGAGCAGAAAGCCAATGAACGCATTGATAGTGTTATTTTGAATATATCCGGCGATAAAACACTCAGCACACTGCAGAATACATCGGTTATGCTGAAAAAAAACCGTCCGATCAGTATGGAAGATATTGATAAACTCATCGCCAAGGGAACTTCAAAAGTTAATGCCGGCGGCAATAATGAAATTATACACTGCTCGACAACAACTTTCAAAATTGATCAGGGAGAAGATGTGAAAGATCCGATTAATCTGGTCGGTGAAGAACTCTCGGTTAACGTGCTGTTAGGAATGTATCCGAGTAATTTGTATCGGAATTTGGCTTCGGTCGTGGAAGCCGCGCATTTAGACGTTGATAACAGAGTGTTTACAGCTTACGCGTCAGGGCTGTCTTGTTTGGTTGAAGATGAAAGAGAGTATGGTGCAACCATCGTTGATATCGGCGGCGGAACTACAAGTATTGCAACTTTTAAAAACGGCATGCCGATTGCCTTTTCGACTATTCCGGTTGGTGGCATGAATATCACGCGCGACATCACGCAGGGATTAACAACTTCGTTTGCTCATGCGGAAGATTTAAAAATCAGACATGGGTGTGCATTCGGTGTTTCGCATGATGAATATGAAAACTTAAATGTCTATCCGTTGGGAGAAGAAGATGACAGCTCAATTCGGCAAATTCATCGATCCGATCTTATCAAAATTATTGCACCGCGTGTTGAAGAAACTTTTGAACTGATTGATCAGAAACTAACGCTTCACGGCTTGAAAAACAGACAGAATCATCGAGTTGTTCTGACCGGCGGATGCAGTCAGTTGCCGGGAATACGTGCTGTTGCGAATTTAATCTTGGATAAACAGGTCCGTCTCGGCGGTCCGCGTAATATACAGGGATTGCCGGAAAAACTCAGTAATAACCCCGTTTTTTCAACCGCTTTGGGCTTGTTAATGTTTGCCACAAACAATTTGGAAAGAAAACCGAAAAAAATTATCAATAAGCCGGTAAATGAGGCCGGTACGATAGCTAAAATATTTAATTGGATACGCCAAAATTCTTAAAAATGGTAACCAAAACTTAATTTATTTTTATTAAATTAAACTACAATTGCGAGATCACGTTTAATCTATGGGAGAAAATTTAAATGTCAATAAAGTTAGGTGTAGCTGATACAACAGTGTCATATTTGAAGCCGCGTATTGCTGTCGTCGGTGTCGGCGGGGGCGGCGGAAACGCTGTCAATAACATGATTGCTGAAAATCTGGAAGGTGTTGATTTTATTGTTGCAAATACGGATGCACAAGCTTTGGCGCATTCTTCAGCCAGTCAAAAAATTCAGCTCGGGCTGGAAATCACACAAGGATTAGGTGCCGGTGCCAGACCTGAAATCGGTAAAATGGCCGCGGAAGAAGCAAAAGAAAAAATTGCTGAAACACTGGAAGGAGTCAATATGGTCTTTATCACCGCCGGAATGGGCGGCGGAACCGGATCCGGTGCAGCTCCTGTTGTTGCGCATATTGCTAAAGAAAAAGGTATCCTGACTGTTGGCGTGGTAACAAAACCATTTAGTTTTGAGGGTAAAAAACGTATGGAAATCGCTGAAACTTCATTGGATAATTTTACTAAGGAGGTTGACAGCATTATCATCATACCGAACCAAAACCTGTTTAGAATTGCCGATGAAACAACAACTCTTGCCGATGCATTTAAGTTGGCCGATAATGTTTTATATTCGGGCGTTCGCTCCATAACCGACCTTATGATGATGCCGGGATTGATTAATCTTGATTTTGCAGATGTTAAGAATATTATGCAAGACAAAGGCAAAGCCATTATGGGAACCGGAGAGGCCGAAGGTAAGGGACGTGCTAAAGAAGCTGCCCGTCAAGCTTTAGCCAACCCGCTTTTGGATGATTGTTCTATGCTCGGCGCAAAAGGCGTTCTTATTAACATTACCGGCGGTACGGATATCACGCTTCCGGAATTAGATGAAGCCGCTAACACAATTAAAGAAGAAGTCGGTGATGACGCTAATATCATTTTCGGTTCAAGCTTTGATGATAGTTTGTCCGGCAAGATTCGTGTGTCAATTGTGGTTACTGGAATTAATGACGGTGCACCGCGTTCGGAGCCGGAGCCGCGCATGAAAGAACCATCGTTGATTGATCAAAGTTATGATGATGTATCATATGTTCCGACTGTCGATTTTTCATTCGGTGATGAAAATAACCAAACACCTGTTTCATTAGATCCGGTAGAAGAAAATGTTGAACCGGTTGAAGAAACGCCGGAAGTTCAAGATATTAATATTGATTTAACGGAAACTCCTATTGAAAATAATGATATTGAAGAAGATTTTACCAGTTTGGAAAAATCGGAAGAATTGCCTGAAGTTCCACAGGCATCGGCGCTGTTTAATGCCATTATGAACGGTAATAAAGAAGAACCTGATACAAATATTGAAATTGAGCTGAATGCTGTTCCGCAAGATGATGATTTCTTTGCCGGATCAACTTCAATTCAGGATCTGCCGGATTTACCGGAAGAACCTGTTTTGTTCAAGGACAATGATATCTCTATTTTCAAAGATGAGCATAGTGAACTGGATGAACCGGAGCCGACTGCTATAACAGATGAAGCGGATGACAATGTTAAACCGACGTTTATCGAACGGGTGATCGGAATTTCTCGCGCACGCAAGAAAAATCGCGATGAAACGGTTAAGCCTGATATTCGTTTTTCTGAAGATAACAATATAGAAAATACGGATAACACGAATATTAATCTATCCGGCGATGATCTTGATATTCCATCGTTTTTAAGACGAAAATAAAAATATCAGAGTAAGCAACAAAAGGGCATCAAACGATGTCCTTTTTTCATCAACATTTTTTTACGCATTACAAAGTTCAAAATATTTCCAAAAAAATATTGACAAACTTAACAAAATTTTGTAAATTTTAGCTAAATCACATTATTAATTCTAATAATTTCTGTTATGGCTATTGAAGTTCATTACGATCCTTCGTATAAAGGATTGCCGAATTGGGATCTGTCCGTTGCTTTTTACAAAGGACTCGATGATCCGCAGATTGAGGAGGATAAAAAAATTCTCCAGAAACTCTCCAAAGAGCTGTCTCTGTATAGGGATATTCTCGCGGAAATGGCTCCGTACGAGCTTTCTCTCTTTTTGAGAAAGTACGAAACCATGATCACTCTGGCGTGTAAACTTTTGTATTATGCGCATCTGTACGCGGACACGAACAAAACGGATGAAACCGTTTCCCAGTTCCAAGCAAAGATCAGGGAAGTTGTTTCTCAGGTATTTGAATCACTGGGCTTCATACATTTTGAACTTAATGCTTTGCCTGAGTACAAAATGTACGAGTTTTTGAACCATCCGCGTTTGCAGCGTTGGATTCCGTGGCTCATGAGTATTTTCTCCGGATATTGGGCTGTGAATGAAGGCGCGACGTTCATTATCAACAAAAAATCTCTTGTGTCATCGGCATGGGATCGCTTGTATGATGAAACATGTGCCGGTTTGAAGTTCCGCTACAAAGGAAAAGTGCTCAACGAGGCGGAGATTGCCAAGAAGATGGGATCGGCCGATGCCGATGAACGTCATAAGGTACTGCTTGAAATGAACCGCGTGTACAAAGAAAATGCGCGTGTGTTCACCATGTGTTACAACATGATCCTTAAGGATAAGCACGTCGATGACGAACTCTACGGCCTTCGTGAACCCGTTTCCAGCAGTCTGTCGGAAAACGGCATCAGCAAGGAAGATTTTCTGAGTATGGTCAATGCTGTGGTGGATTCGTATATCCCGATTTCACAGCGCTTTTACAAGCTGTTGGCGCGGCTGATGAAAGTTGATCGTATTCGTTACGAAGATCGCCATGTCAATCCGGTTGCTCAAACGGAAAGCAAAAAACTGACATGGCCGGAGTGTGTGACAAAGGTCCTGACAGCGTATGGCGAATTTTCGCTTGAATACATGAATTATGCTTTGCAGATCATCAACAGCGGTGCTATTGATGTTCCCCCCAGAAAGGGAAAAACCAGCGGCGCATACTGTATTCGCGGAAGCCAACCTTACATTCTGCTGAACTTTACCGGTTCACAAGGAGATGTATCCACCTTTGCTCACGAGTTGGGACACGGCGTGCATCATATTCTCTCGGCAGAAGTCGGTGTCTTGAACGACTCAACACCGACGGCATTGGCGGAAGTTGCCTCAGAGTTTGCTGAAAATCTCGTTTTCAAACAAAAAATGAACGAGGCTCAGACAGACCGAGAAAAACTGTCATTGCTCATTGATCGAGTGCTGAATATGATCGGTTCGATACATCGACAGATCGCCCTCTACAAGTTTGAGGAGCGTACTCACCACGAACGCCAAAAGGGTGAGCTTTCTACCAAACGTCTGGGCGAAATCTGGCGTGAAGAATGCTCTCGCTATCTGGGCTTTGACATCGGTGAAGATGCGGAAAATATGTGGATGGGAATTTCACATATCTTCGGAATGCCTTACTACGTGTATTCGTACGCCTTTGCCGGTCTGGTTGTCAACAACCTGATCAAAGCCTACGAAAACTGGGACGAGAATGGTGAGTTCGAAATCCAAGAGGACTTCGCTGATTTGTATATCGATATGCTGTCGAATACCGGCGTTGAAAACTTCAAAGGTCTTTTGGAGCCTTTCGGAATCGATGCCGATTCTCCGGATTTTTGGACGGACGGCTTGAAGCTCATCAGTGATTACATTGATGAAATTGAAAAACTGGCCAAATCCGAAGGCCTTGTATAAAAAAAAGAGTGGGAGGTCCCTGTAGATTCAAGATAGAAGCCGAACGATTATGAAGTGAAGAATAGTTGGCACGGAGTATTCCAGTTAAGAACCTTCATCGGTCGGTTGTTAATTTTGTTCTGGATAATATCAATTTGATGTTGAGAAATCAAGTCAAAGT
>JAFVEP010000013.1 GCA_017475935.1 Alphaproteobacteria bacterium | reverse complement strand
GGCGGTTGTCCGGCAAGAGAATATACGGTTAGAACACCGGTAAAGGTTGTTTATAAAAATACGACATATCGTACAGTGTATGAACCACGTACTTTTGAATCGACTTCGTATGAAACACGTCCGTTCAATCGTGCGGAAGTATGTACCGATGGACATTGCCTTCCGGGCCAGCAGGTTGTTCCTGTTCAGCAACCGGTTGTTCGTCAATATTAATAAAGACAGGTATAATTTTCTGAATAAAAAGGAGGAGCTGAGGCTCCTCTTTTTTATTGCTGTTTCTATTTCGTGTTTTATGGATACGTTTTGATGATTATGCTTGATAGACACTGAATAATGTTTTTTAAATAATTCCTACGACATTTTGTAAATTATACGAAGCTTTTTTTATGTAAAGCATATAACATATTATATGCTTTGTGCGTTGTAGTTTAGGGTGATGACGGAATAGATAGTTACGGGGTGGATCATAACGGGTTTTCAACGCGGGATGAGTTGGCGTATCAGTTTGCACGGGACAAGTGCGAAGGAAAGCTTCTCGATTATTATCAATCTCAGGGGATAAATGGTAATTATCCGCAGTTTGCCACGGACTTTTGGGGTAATGATTCGGCGGATAACTATGGTTTCGGTTCGTCCATAATAAAGGGAGATTTTATTTCCACAGTATATAAAGAATGCAGTAGTCTTCTGTATCGTTACAGACTTGACAAAGCTGAGAAATCTGCGATAAGGTCAAGTTGCGAATACACACTTCTTGGCGGTTGATACAAGAGGGATATTGATCGCCATGATAATGGTTCTGGTAGTTGAAACTTCCATTGATTTCCTTGGCTACGACAGTACTCAATAAAAATGTGTGATACTGTTTCATTACTTGATATAAATTGGTGCATTGTTCATAAGCATTTGGGGTTTCTAGATACAAGAGCAGTCCCATATAGTTGTTCTCCCATTTATAGAAATAAATTCGATTTTTAAAAACGTCATAGATATAACGAGTATCATCTTTGATCATTTCTTCGGGAATCCAACCAAAAGTTTTTAAGACAGAAGTAAAATGAGCCGGCAGATTTGGTGTATTGAGATTGATCATATCGTGATTTGTTTCGACGGCGCTTAAGATGTAGCTATACTGCTCGCGCTGTTTGTTGAGGAGGTGTCGGCGCATGGCATGTGAATAGCCGGTGATTGAACCAACGGTCAGGACACCGATTATGGCGAGAACGCCGAGCATCTCAATCATACTTCTTCCGCTCTGCTTGTATCTGCTTGCAAGTTTCTCACTTGTGTACCTTTGGTTGTACAAGTCGTTCGAAACTTGCGGCGCATTTCCGGCGCACTCCTGCCGCAGGATTGTTAGGAAAATGTTTGTTTTTGTTCTCATGTTACTTCTTCTTTTGCTTTAAGATTTGGGAGGCCCCGTGAATTTTTCGCTTTGCAAGTGAAAAATAGGGGGTGAATCCATCTATTTAAAAATATTTTTTTTCACATTACCCCCCCGCAGCAAAAGTCAAGTCTTTTTTTATAAAGGAACAAAATGCAAAATGAGTAATAAAATTTTATAAGCCCAATTTGGTGACGATTTGTCGGGCAATGTCTTCATAGGCTTTCGTATACGGACTATCCGGCTCGGCGACAACCAAAGGAGTTCCGCTGTCGGCAGTTTGGCGAATTTCAAGACGAAGAGGAATTTCGCCCAAAAAGTTTTCGCCCATCTGCAAGGCCGTCTCTTTAGCGCCGTGATAACCGAAAATATCTGATTGTTTTCCGCAGTGCGGGCAGACAAAATAACTCATGTTTTCAATAATGCCCAATATCGGTGTTCCCATTTTTTTGAACATGTTGACCCCTTTGATAGCATCAATTAAGGCAATATCCTGCGGTGTCGAAATAATGACAATTCCGGAAAAATCAATGCGTTGAGACAGTGTAATTAAAATGTCGCCGGTTCCGGGAGGCATATCAATGACCATGATATCAATATCACCCCATGCCGTTTCGGTGATGAGCTGTTCGATCGCGCCGCATGCTTTCGCTCCGCGCCATATTAAAGGGGTGTTGCGGTCAATCAGCGATCCTACGGAAACAGATTTAATTCCATGTTCGCAAAACGGGGCAAAATGCTCTCCGTCCGGACTAAGGAGAGGAAGTCCCTCGTATCCGAGCATTGTCGGTACGGATGGCCCATAGATATCAGCATCAACCAAGGCCACTTTTTGATTCTGATTCGCTAACGCCAATGCTAAATTAACGGCTGTGGTTGATTTGCCGACTCCGCCTTTGCCGGAGGCAATGCCGATGATTTTTTTAACACCGCCGATATTCCATTTTTCTATCGCTTGAACGCCGATATTGCGGGCTTGTTCGTGTGTGAAAAGAAGGTTGATCTTATAGTCGGGACAGAGTTCTTCCAGCTTCTTTTTCAGCAAATCGGCTTGTGTTTGATTTTCATCCGTATTTTTAAATTCAGCAATGATGCGTTTTCCGACTGTTCGGACTTCTGCCAGATGCTCGCGCGGGAAATATTCGCTTATAACATTGATAAGATCATCTCTTTCCATTTTTTTCTCCAATGTGGATATTTTTTGCGTATTGATTGTTTTTATATTTCGTTCAGATTATCTTATGGCATGAATTATTTTTTTTACAAGAGGAAAAATCATGGTCAAGAATAAAAATCCGTGGGATAATGAAAATGACGGCAGCGAAGAAATTTGGACTGCTGACGGTGAAATTCTCAAAAAAGCTAAGATTGTTGATTTTGCTAAAATAGCGAAAATGCGTTCTCCGCAAGATCATTTCGGCGGTTATATTAAGTATGGTGTGATGTTGGTTGTTGCCTTATGGCTGGCATCAGGATTTTATCAGGTTCAGCCAAGCGAGCAGGGGGTTGTTCTGCGCTTCGGAAAATATGTTGAAACAACAGATGCCGGCTTGCATTATCATTTACCGATGCCGATTGAGGAAGTCATGAAAGTGAATGTTACGCAAGAACGAAGCATTAATCTCGGATCGACGGATAATCGTGACTATCGTAATAATGCTTTTACGGAAAGCCACATGCTGACCGGCGATGAAAACATTGTCGATATCAATTTGACAGTGGTGTGGAAAATAAAAAATGCCAAAGATTATCTGTTCAGCATGCGCAGTCCGGATAATACGGTCAGTGTTGCAGCTCAGTCCGTACTCAGAGAAATTGTCGGACAGTCGGAAATGCAACCGATTATTACCGGTGACCGCGGAAAAGTTGAAGATGAAACAAAAGAAGAACTGCAAAGAGTTCTAGACGAGTTTAATGCAGGAATTGTTATCGTTCGTGTTAAGTTGCAAAAAGCTGATCCGCCGAGAGTGGTTGTTGACGCTTTTAATGAAGTGCAGCGTGCCAAAGCAGATATGGAACGTTTCAAAAACGAAGCCGAAGCTTATCGTAATGAAGTATTGCCAAAGGCACGCGGTAAAGCAGCGCAAATTTCACAAGATGCTGAGGCCTATCGGGCGGCGACCATTAATAAAGCGGAAGGTGAAGCCAAAAGATTTGCCTCGGTTTATGAAGCCTATAAAGACGGCAAAACTGTGACGGTAAAGAAAATGTATTTGGATGCTATGGAAGATGTTTTGCAGAAGGCCAATAAGGTGATTATTGATCCGTCGCAAAAAGGTAACTTGTTACCGGTTTTGTCTTTGAACAGTCAGCAAAAATAGGGGGGGGGAACAATGAATAAGTTTGGTTTTTTACAGGGTATTGTCGTTGTTTTGGGCGCTGTTGCGATTGTTCTGTTCAGTTCCGTTTATGTGGTCTATCAGCCTGAACAAGCGATTGTTCTGCAATTCGGTGAGCCGGTGCGTTTGGTTACCGAACCGGGGCTGAAATTTAAAGTGCCGTTTGTTCAAAATGTTGTGTTTTATGATGCGCGCCTGCTGAACTTAGATCCGCCGGCGCAAGAGGTTGTCTTGAATGATAAAAAACGTTTGGATGTCGATAGTTTTACCCGCTATAAAATTATTGATCCTTTGAAGTTTTATCAAACTGTACGCACAGAAGAACAGGCACGCAGCAAGTTGGCGGAAATCGTCAATTCGTCTTTGCGTAAGGTCTTAGGTAAAGTAACATTGACTGAATTGCTGTCAGAGCAACGGACACAGATTATGCGTGATATCAGCGCAACCGTGAAAAAAGATGCCGAGGCCATCGGTGTCAGTGTTGCCGATGTGCGGATTCGCAGAGCAGATTTACCGATTGAAGTCATGCAGGCCATTAACGACCGCATGAAAACCGAGCGTGAACGTGATGCAAAAGAATTTCGTGCCAAGGGTCAGCAACAAGCACAAAATATCCGTGCTACTGCTGATAAAGAAGCAACAATTATTGTTGCCGAAGCTGAAAAAAATGCACAGATTACGCGCGGTGAGGGTGATAAACAGGCGGTCCGTTTGTGGAATGAAATTGTCGGACAGGATGTAGAATTTTATGAATTTTATCGTATGCTTGATGCATATCGTAAATCTTTGGCTGCCGATGAAACATCCTTGGTCTTGACACCGGATTCGGAATTTTTCAAATATTTTAACAAGTCATTGAAAGAACGCTGATGCTAACAAAACTGACTTATGTTTTTTCTGTGATGCTATTTTTTGGTGCGACCGTAACTCGAGCAGAAACGTTGCCGCTGGAAGATGTGATTGATTCGGTCTATGATTCGGTGGTGAGCATTGTTGTTGATACCAAGGAAGGTACTCAGGCTTTGGGGGCAGGATTTGTGGTTGGTGCCGACGGGTATGTTGTGACCAATGCGCATGTGACGGAAGATGCTGAAAAAATTTTAATTGTGACAAGTCAAGGAGAGCATTTTTCAGCTCAGTTGACCGGTTGGGATAAAAAAACGGATGTTGCCTTGCTTAAGGCTGATCATCCGGTCGGATTCGAACCGGCTGTATTTGCCGATTCCGATCGCGTTCGTGTCGGAAATCGGGTTTTTGCCGTAGGCAATCCTTTCGGTCTCGGAAACAGTGTATCGCTCGGAATTATTTCTGCCAAAGAGCGTGATATCGAAAAAGGACCGTATGATAATTTTTTGCAGACGGATGCGGCAATCAGTCAGGGAAATTCAGGCGGACCGCTGTTTAATACGGATGGCGAAATTGTCGGCATGAATACAGCCATCTTTTCGACTGACGGCAAATTTTCCGGCGTCGGCTTTGCTACACCTTCAAATATTGTTCGTTGGGTGGTTGGTCAGCTCAAAAAAAATAAAACGGTTGAACGCGGCTGGCTCGGTATCGGCATGAAAGAAATACATTCTGCTGATGGTGCCGATGGAAAACAACTCATTGTCGAAACATTAATCGAGGGTTCTCCGGCGGAAAAAGCAGGAGTAAGAGTCGGAGATATCTTCAAAAAAGCGGCGGATGTATCGCTGAAAAATCCGCGTATGTTTTCACTGGGAATTGCGCAAAAAAGTCCGGATAGCGTTATACCTGTGTTAATTGATCGTGACGGAGAAGAAATCGAATTGGAAATCACAATATCCAAGATGCCGCAAGAATCTGAACGCAAAAGTGAAACGGATTCTTTGCAGAAAATTCCGGCATTACAAAGTTTTGCTTCTCTCGGAATAGATAAATACAAGGTACGTGATGCGGTTTATTTTGAAAAGTTGGGACTGAAAGCCTATTTTGACGAAGTTAACCGTGAATTCGTGATTATATCCATTGATCCATTATCAGAAATTGCTTCCAAAGGCATTAAAATAGGTGATCGTTTTGTTCGTGTGAACGATAAACCGGTTTTTGGCGTTGAAGACTTGCAAGTGAAGATAAAACAGGCTCAACATAAAGGCAATGTTCAACTTTTGTTCATGCAAAACGGTGAGCCGGATACAGTCGTGCTTAAATTGGAGCCAGATGATGCCGCGCATTGATTTTTATCATCTGCAAAAACAGTCTCGTGAGGAAGTTTTGCCGAAGTTGCTGGCTAAAGCCTATGCGACGGGGAAAAAGATTCTTGTACGTTCGAGTACATCTGAAAAAACGGAAAAATTAAATGAATGGCTGTGGACATATCAAGATGAAAGCTTTTTGCCGCACGGTACGAAAAAAGACGGATTTGCCGATAAACAGCCCGTTTTTTTAACATGGGAAGATGATAATGTTAATCATGCCGAATTTTTGTTTGTATCCGACGTCGGCAGTGTTTCTGTTGAATATATGTCCTCGTATGAGCGTGTTTTTGTTATTTTTGACGGCAATATCGCCGCAGATCTTGATGCAGCACGGCAATTGTGGCAACAATCTAAAACAGCCGCTTATGAAGTGCATTATTGGCAACAAAATGAGCGAGGATCGTGGGAGCAAAAAGCTTAAACAAAGGGGCATAAAACTTAAAAAAATCTTGCGAAATCATAAAAAAATCATATGATGTTTGTATATTTGACTATCAAAGGGGGGAATTTATGAGTGAGCATCAGGATATTCGTGTGGCTAAAGAAACAATCGAACAGGAAATAAGCACGCTGAAATCGCTTGAAAGCAGTTTGGATGAAAACTTAACAAAGGCGCTTGATGTTTTGCAGTCCACAAAAGGGCGAGTGATTATCACCGGAATGGGTAAATCAGGGCATATCGGCCGCAAAATTTCTGCGACCATGGCTTCGACCGGTACACCTTCGTTCTTTTTGCATCCGAGCGAGGCCAGTCATGGTGATTTAGGTATGATTACAACCGAAGATGTGGTTGTGGCAATTTCCAACAGCGGTGAGTCGAAAGAGTTATCCGATATTTTAGTTTACTGCCGCCGTTTTAATGTGCCGACGATTGCTATTACCAAAAATCCGGATAGTTCTTTGGGTAAAAATTGTGATATGGTTTTGAAACTGCCGGATAATCGGGAAGCTTGTCCTTTAGGAATGGCGCCGACTTCATCTACAACTGCAACGCTTGTGTTAGGTGATATTTTATCAGTGGATTTGATGGTACGTAAAGGTTTTACGGCTGAAGACTTTAAGTTGCGTCACCCAGGCGGAAAGCTGGGTTCCATTCTTCGTCATGTTTCGGATATTATGCACACCGGCGATGAAATGCCTTTGATTAACCAAAATGCCATCATGCAAGATGCACTGCTGACGATGTCTGAAAAGATGCTGGGCTGCGTCGGCATCATAGACGATCAGGGCTGCTTGATCGGAATGATTACCGATGGCGACTTGCGCCGTTGGATGGCGCCGAATTTAATTGAAGAAAAAGTTTCGAAGGTGATGACTAAAAATCCGCGGACGATTTCGCCGGATATATTGATCGCCGAGGCCGTCAATATTATGAATACAACCGGTCGCGGCATTACGAATATTTTTGTGGTTGTCGATCGCAAACCGGTCGGCGTTGTTCATATTCATGACTGTTTGAAAGCCGGAGTCAGCTGATAAATGTTTGATTCTCGCAAAATAGATGACTTTTTTAATGATGAAAAGTCTTTTCTGCGTGAAGAAAAGAGTGATAAACCGCCTGTTTCGCGTTGGCTGCGTTTTATTAAACTCGGTTTTCCGTGTTTTGCGGCATTGTTACTCGGTGTTATGGTTGTTATGCCAAACATAAAAAAAAGCGTCGATTTAAAAGATAATATTACAGTTCCGCGGAAAAGTGAGATGGAAAAGCTGCATATGGAGCAAACCGTTTTTCATTTTACTGATGAGAAAAATCGTGTCAGTCATGTGGTTGCCGATATGATTGATGAAACAGAGCCCGGATCTCAGCGTATGAAAATCATACAGCCGAAAGGTAAAATTCCGACGGATCAGGGGGAGGCTGACATTACCTCAGAAATCGGATTCTTTAGTCAGGAAAGCAGTATTTTAGAGCTTTATGAAAACGTTAAAGCGCTTGTTAATCAAGATACACAGATTAAAACTCAATCGGCGCGCTATGACTTTAAGCAAAATATCGGCTATGGCGATGAAAAAATAGAGGCGCAGGGCTCATGGGGAAATTTAACCGCCGATGCATTTGAGTATGATCAACAAGAGGCGATTTTGACGTTGATCGGAAATTCTTTTGTCAGCACCTCAAAGGGGACTTTGTATGCTAAGGATAAATCAGTGTTTTTTCAAAACAATCATATCATTAAAGCGTATGGAAATGTTGTTTTAACCCAAAATAATACGCGTTTGAAAGCAGATGAGATTATTGCTTATATGAATGAAAAAGATAATCATAAAATTGATCGTGCCGAAGCTTACGGTAACGTTTATATCATAACGCCTGAACAAACGGCGCGCGGTGCATGCGGCGTTTATGATGCGGCTCAAAATAGGATTGTGCTTGAAAATGTGTGTAAAAATCCAAAATATGCGTCGGTTTCTGCCGTTGAGGTGAAACAGGAACAAAACACTTTAACGGCACGGCGAATGGTGGCTTATTTGGTTGCAGGTGAAAAACAGCAGCTGGATAGAGTTGAAGCTTACGGCGGTGTTCATGTCGTAACTCCGAAAGGAACCGCGACGGGCGATACGGGATACTACCGACCGAAAGAAAATGTTGTTGAACTGATCGGCAATGTAGTGATTGAACAAAATGGTAATTTTATTCGCGGTGGCCGTGCGGAAACTGATTTGCAGACATCGATCAGTAAAATTACCGGTCTCAAGAAAGGTGAGCGCATCAGCGGCATTTTTTATAATAAACGAAAGGCAAATAACAGCAATGCGACAGAATAAAAATACAGAAGTTTTGGAAGTTTTTAATATTGGTAAAAAATATAAAAAGCGCACCGTTTTGAAAAATGTTTCGCTGCATGTGAAAAAAGGTGAAGCCGTCGGGCTTCTTGGGCCGAACGGCGCAGGAAAAACGACATGCTTTTATTGTGTAACGGGATTGATTACACCGGACTATGGTGATGTCTATATCAACGGTCAGGATATTACCGATATGCCGATGTATAAGCGTGCGAAAATGGGGATAGGCTATTTGCCTCAAGAATCTTCCATTTTCAGAACGTTGAGTGTAGAAGATAATATAAAAGCCATCTTGGAAGTGATATCCGATGACGAAAGCTATCGGGAAAACACACTTGAAGAGCTGCTTAATGAATTTTCGATCGCTCATTTGCGTAAATCACCGGCTTTGTCGCTTTCCGGCGGCGAACGACGCCGACTCGAAATTGCACGGGCATTGGCCTGCCGTCCGAGTTTTATACTTTTAGATGAACCGTTGGCCGGTATTGATCCGATCGCCGTCGGTGAAATCAGGACACTGGTATCGCAACTGAAAAATCGCGGCTTGGGCGTTTTGATAACCGATCATAATGTCAGGGAGACCTTGGATATTATTGATCGTGCATATATATTGCATGCAGGGACGGTATTGATGGAAGGAACTCCGGAAGAAATTGTTGCCAATCAGGATGTCAGAAAAGTATATCTCGGTGATAATTTCTCGTTATAAAATAATAATGTTTATTTACTTTTGATTAAAGATATTATACTATACATCTAAATCAAACGGCATTGGGCCGAAAAAACAATAACTAAATGAGGTGAATTATGAAAATTACATTATCAGGACAACAGGTTGATATCAGTGACAGATTACGTGCACGCGTCGAAGAAGGTATGGAAGCTTCTGTGAACAAGTACTTTAATGCCCCGATCGGTTGCAGTGTTTATTTTTCCAAAGAAGGAGAAGATTTTAAAGCTGAAGTAACCGTTCATCCGGCTAAAAATATTGTCCTGAAAGGTACCGGTGTCGCCGGAGATCCTTATTCGGCCTTTGATGATGCCAATAACCATATTGCGACACGTTTACGCCGTCAAAAGACTAAGCTGAACGATCATAAAGGTAAAACAGGATTGGTAGAGTTGGCACATGAGGCTGTTTTCCCGTTGACTGAAACGGAAGAGGAAATGAGCATTGATGAAAGCGCTCCGCTGACAATTGCCGAAACAGATGCAAATATTAAAGTTTGTACGGTAAGTGAAGCAGTGATGTACATGGATTTGGCTGATGAATGCGCATTAATGTTCCGCAACAGTGCTAATAACCGCATCAGTATGGTTTATCGCCGCAAGGATGGTAACATCGGTTGGGTGGAACCGGCTGAATAAGTGGTGTAACATAAAAGGTTTTCAATATGAACATAACAGATATTTTATCTGAAAAGATGGTTTTTACGGATCTGGAAGTAACCGGAAAACGTGAACTTTTAGAGCATGTTTCAGCAATAGTTGCTCAAAGGGAAAAACTCGATCCTAATATGGTTTTTGAATCTGTGTGGGAAAGGGAAAATCTCGGTTCAACCGGCTATGGTAACGGCTTTGCGTTGCCGCATGCCAGAATTGAGGGGCTCAAAAAAATAGCTGTGGCATTTGTTCGTTTGCATAAACCTTTGGATTTTGATGCTTTAGATGCGCAACCTGTTGATTTGTTGGTTTTTTTGATTTCTCCGGAAAACAGCGGAGAAGATCACTTAAAAGCATTGTCTTTATTTTCGCGAGTTTTGAAAAATGATAAGACGCGTACAAAATTGCGACAGGCCAAGACAAAACACGAAATTTATGAAATACTGCAGTAAAAAAATAGAAAGAGGTGGTTGATAACCACCTTTTTTGTTTGCATAGGATAAATTATAAGGTATACTCGCGACATCAATTAATTATTTAAAAATCATCATATATGAACAAACAAGTCGTTAAAATCAAAGCGATACCAAATGGCGCATTGATTCTGTGGCTGAAAGATCTTGACGATCAAAATAGTACGCTCACAAAACTCATCGCAAATCCTGATCAAAGGTGCTATCACGATTTGCTGCAGTTAAAAGTCGGTGATCAATTACCCCGTTCGGTAGACGGCGTTTTTGAACAACCGATGTGTAATTGTCCCTGCTTGTGGGGGTGCTTGCGCAAAGAAAAAGTAAATAATAACCGAATGGAGTCTCTCTTTGCATAAGAGAGACTTTTTTTTCATAAAAAACTTGACAATTTTCATTTTTTTGTTTAGTATGGGGTACAGTAGTCAATTTTTTATAAATAATTAACAATCAAAAAAATGGTAGAATCTCTTTATTCTGGCTACGCACTTGCCGTGATGTTGGAAAGCGGTGCGTTTACGGCATTTATCTTTGTCGGCCTTTGCAGCTTTTATGTCGACCAAGGGCGTCGGCTTATTAAAGCTAAACTGACATACGATGATGCGGACAAACAAATGGTCGTACGCGGTGCATGGATTGCGGGTTGGGTGATGTGTTTTGCCGCGGCTCTTCTCCTTGCTCATATTCATGGAATGTCGGAGCACGAGGTACCGGTTCGGTGGTATCTTTTGTATTTGCTTATCTCTGTTATGTGGCAGTGGATTTTTGCAAAAGTCATCACTTTTATATGTATTCTTCTGGAAAGAATTTGGAGCTATGTCTTCAGAGGAAAATCTTCCTGAAGGTAATTAAAAAACGCGATAGAGTTTTATCTCATCGCGTTTTTTTAAACGAAATTAAAGTTGGTTAATCGTTCGAATATTTGAAGGTGAGGATATCACTATGGGGAGAAATGTTGACGATAGAAGAGGAAAATGGTTAATATATAAGAATTTTCGAGAATAAAGAGTCATCGAGCGGCTTTCTTTTTTATAAATTTTTCATTGCATGTTATGAATAATTATACTAGACTTACGAACATCAGTTATTATATGGAGGAATATTATGCAAAAAGAGCGTTTAGCGATTTTCAGTTTGAGCTTTTTTATGTCATGCGGATCGGCCTTGTGTGCGGATAATACAGCATTACTGGAAAAAAATCTTTCCATGCAATATGGTGCGCCGGTGACTGTTGAGCTTGACGAACAGAAATGTCGTCTTGTTTTTCCTAAGGCTGATATTGTAGAAGAAGTCGATCAGACACAAAATTCCTCCGCCGCACAGCAGACACAACCTGTTCAACGTATAACGACGATTCCGGAAACGGTGTTGACATGCTCTAAAATAAATGATTTTCATGGTATGGCGCAATATAAAGCATTCAATACTTCTTCGAATAAGGCGATTGCGCAATTTTATAACTTAACGACGCTGACCTTTTTCAAAGATATCGCTCTTAAAAGTTATCAAGAGGAGTTTTCTTTTGTTCCGGAACTTGGTTTGATCAGCTCATCCAAAATACAGGCGGATGATGCCTCATATACCTCTACGGATCAAACAACGGGATTGAAAAGTGAAATCGGACATCTGAAAAATTTAACCCTTACCCAAGATTATGCCAAAAATGGGCAGGACATAACATATAAAACCGATGCTCGTATGGAGTTGTTGAATGTTGCCATGCCGTTCTTTTCGTTGCAGATCCAGTCTGAACATCAGGCAGCGGATATGAGTTATGCGGTGCCGGAAGGGCATTCCTTTGACTATGCTGAGATATGGCGTAATTTTGCCTATTTAACAGCCTCAAAATCCCGTGCTGTCGCTCAAAATATTAAAATCGGTGTTGATATGATGGGCTTTAATGCGACCTTTGACATTGATACGAAAAGCGATGTACGGAAAAATGGTGCCGGACTCTTTGATTTTTTAGGAACATTTATCGCGCAAAATTTAAAGATCAGCGGTGTTGATATCGGTGCTGTCAAAAACATACATACTTTCGGTATGAAATATGATATTCGAGATGTGAATATTCAAAGTGCGGCTAAATTGATTGAGCTGCAAAAAGAGATGCAAAAAAATCCAAATCAGGATATAAATGATGGCGAATTGGCTAAACTCTTAGATGATATGTTTGACAAAGCAAAAATTGACATGAGCGTTAAAGCGGTTTATCCAAATGCCGAGATGTCTGCTAAATCTAATTTTATACGAAAAAATAACTATTTAATAGGAGACATTGAAGTAAAGGTTGATAACCTATATAACATTTTTCCGGAGCAAAAACATTGCGTTGTCGGTCAAACGGTACAGCAAACGCCTGAATGTGCATTGTTTGCCGGACTCGGCGAATATGTTGACTTAAGCAAAGACAGCTCTTCCGTTATTTTTAAGCTGACGGAACAGGGGATTTTCCGTGATGGCCGCAAAGTGGGCGAACCGATTGAGCTGAACTTTCAAAAAATGCAGCAGGAAAACGCTGCCAAGCAACAAAAACAAGAAGAACAAATAAGACAACTGATGCAAGAAAATAATGCCATGACAGATGTAAGTGCGCTTGGTGAGATTTAAATCAATCGGATTGGTGTAAAACGAAAAAAAAGCTTGCATTTTTTATAAAATATGCTAAATATACCGCGAAGTCGTAATGGTGCGGCTTTATAACAACACACACGCAGATAGGCGGATGTCGATGATTTTTGATTTATCGAACTTTCGCTCCGGTGCTGAATAAGCCAGAGTCTGCGGAGGTTTAACCGGAAAATAAAGGATATTAAATATGACAATTCCTACATTTACATTACGTCAGATGGTTGAAGCTGGCGTTCACTTTGGTCACCACGCTCGTCGTTGGAACCCGCAAATGGCTCCGTATATTTACGGAAAAAAAGATAATGTTCACATTATTGATTTGCAAAAAACTTATCCGATGCTTTATACGGCTTTAAATGCTGTGCGCGAAGTTGTCGCAAACGGCGGTAAAGTCCTTTTTGTTGCCACAAAAAGACAGGCTCAGGATATTGTTAAAGAAAATGCAACAAGATGCGGACAATATTATGTTAACTATCGCTGGCTCGGTGGTATGTTGACAAACTGGAAAACCGTTTATAAATCAATTTCTCGTTTGAATAAACTGAATGAAATGGAAGCTAATAATGCTTATGACGGTTACACAAAAAAGGAAATCTTGAACCTGAAAAAAGAACGTGAAAAATTATCCGTTGTTTTGGATGGTATTAAGGAAATGGGCGGACAGCCGGATATGTTGTTCGTTATTGATACACCGAAAGAAGCTTTGGCTATTAAAGAAGCTAAAAAACTGAATATTCCGGTGATTGGTATTGTTGATACCAATGCTGATCCGAACGGTGTGGATTTCCCTGTTCCGGGTAACGATGATGCTATTCGCGCTATTCAATTTTATTGCGAATTGGTTTCAGGCGCTATTTTGGACGGTATGCAGGCTGAAATTGCAGCAAAAGGCTTGGAAGTTGCTGAACCGGCAGCCGTAGCTGAAACAGCTGAAACAGAAACGCCGGCTCCGAAAAAAAGAGCGACGCGTAAAGCAAAAGCTGAAAAGACCGAAGATAAGGAATAATATCTGAGCGCTTCGCGTTTGGGCGCGGTTTGCTTTCAGTTGGCCGCGCCCGTTTGTTTAATATGGTATGAATTTGATAGAGGATTAAAAATATGGCAGATATTACAGCCGCTATGGTGAAAGAATTGAGAGAAAGTACCGGTGCAGGTATGCTTGATTGTAAAAAAGCATTGGTTGAAGCAAACGGAAATATGGAAGAAGCCGTTGATTGGTTGCGCAAAAAAGGTTTAGCTTCAGCAGCAAAAAAATCAAGTCGTATCGCTGCCGAAGGTTTGGTTGCCGTTAAAGTTGACGGTAACAGAGGCGCTGTTGTTGAAGTAAATTCGGAAACAGATTTCGTTGCGAAAAATGATATCTTTCAAGCTTATGTTGAAGATGCTGCTCAAGTGGCTTTGTCTTGCAACGGCGATGTCGAAGCAATGAAAAATGCAAAAGATCCGGCAAGTGACAAAACATTCGGTGAACGCTTGACGGATATGATTGCCCGCATCGGCGAAAATATGAACTTACGCCGTGCTAAAATTGTGGCGGTCAATAATGGATTGGTTTGTTCCTATGTCCATAATGCAGCACGTGACGGACTTGGAAAAATCGGTGTTTTGGTGGCTTTGGAATCGACTGCCGATAAAGCTCAGTTGGCTCCGCTCGGAAAGCAAATTGCCATGCATATCGCTGCTAGTGCCCCGATCGCTTTGGATGTGGCTCATGTTGATCCGGCTGCCGTTGAACATGAAAAAAGCATTTTTGCCGAACAGGCGGCGGCTTCCGGAAAACCGGCCAATATCATTGAAAAAATGGTCGAAGGCCGTGTTCGTAAATTCTATGAAGAAGTTGTGTTGGAAGAACAAGCCTTCATTATGGATCCGGATAAAAAAGTTAAAGACGTTGTCGCTCAAGCGGCTAAAGATGCCGGTGCAGACGTTAAATTAGTTGATTTTGCCTTCTTTAAACTCGGTGATGGCCTTCAGAAAAAAGAAGAAGATTTCAGTGCTGAAGTGGCAGCTCAATTAAATCGTTAAAAATAACAGTAAAGGAGGTATTTGTTTGCTCAAATACCTCCTTATTTTTGAGATAGATCATGGAAAATATTTCTGAAAACAAAACGAGCAAAGAAACACAACAAGTGAAAAGCATCTTTACTTGTTGGACAGGCGCATTGTGGCGTTATTTTGATATCAAAGGCCGTGTCACACGCTATGAATATTGGTCATTTCAGACAATTAATGTTTTGATCTTTTGCTTGTGGTTTTTGTGCGTCTATCTTTTGGATTTGAATAAAATCTTTTTGGAAGTATATATGCTCTATATTCTGCTGCCGTCATTAGCTATGTCGGTTAAAAGACTGCATGATGCTGATCTTTCCGGCTGGTGGGCAGTTCCCGCCGGTATTTTACTGTTGCTATCGTTGCTGGATTATGAGTATGGTTTCTTAAACACGGGTATTCTTTTATTTTTGACCTTGTGCTATGTTTCATATTTGTCGTGGATGCTCGGTTTATCCGGCGATGACCATGAAAATCGCTATGGTTCGCCGATTAGAGAACAAGCGTTTTACGACAGCGATAGTTTGATTTTCAAAAGTTTTGTATTGATCTTTTTGGGTGCCTTGTGGCTGGTATTTTTCATTTACTTGTTTTGATTTTGCTCAAGCATTAATTCAGCCATCTGTCGATACTGTTCACAGCTGATGTTTTCGGCTCGTGCTGTCAGATCAATGTTTATTTTTTGGCATACATTTTCTAAACCTTCAAGCGTTTTAAGGCTCTGTCTGATCATCTTGCGCCGCTGCGAAAAGGCAAGTTCTGTAATCAATTCCACTTGATGCAGAACTTGAGGAGAGGGGGCATCGGCCTTTGGGGTAAATAACAAAACGGTTGACCAAATTTTAGGCGCCGGCACAAAACACTGTGGATTGAGCGTCATGAGCGATTTAATATGGCAGGTTAGTTGAGCGATGACAGAAAGTCTTCCGTAAGATTTATTGTGGCATGGTGCCATAATTCTCTCAGCGACTTCTTTTTGGAACATCAACGTCAGACTGTTGAAGTGTGTGATGCTTTTGATCCAACCGAGCAACAGCGGAACAGAGATATTATAGGGTAAATTACTGACAATGCTTTTCGGATAAGATGTCTCTTCATGATAGTCAAACGCCAAAGCATCTCCCTCAATAATGCGCAGAACTTGAGGGAAAAATGTTTGTAATTCCTGCATAATAGCGATGCATCGGCTATCCATTTCGATAACAGTCAGCCGATGAGGCGAGGCATTCAAGACAGCACGCGTTAATCCGCCGGGACCGGGGCCGATTTCATAAACATCTTCATGAGAAAAATCGGTCAATCCCCGAGTTTCCAACGATGTGCGAATAATCTTTCCGGTAATATTCTGGTCTAAGAGAAAATTTTGTCCCAGCGATCTTTTGGCTAACAGCCCGTATTTATCAACGGTTTCCTTTAAAGTCGGCAGCTCAGTCATCAGATTTTCTTTTCTATCAACGCACGATTACGGAGATCTTTGATATATTTTGTTGACAGCTCTTCCAGCTTTTTATTTTCTAAAAATCGTTTGATTTCGGCGCGTGACGGTATGGTATTTAAATCGTGCTCAGGATTGAAAATTTGATCCATTTTCAGAATATAATAATCACTTCCGTAAGCAATCGGATCCGTCACACCTCCCTGCGGCAGTTTTAACAGGGCATTTTCCAACACAGGCGGAAGCTTTCCTTTGGTAATCCAGCCGAGTTTGCCGCCGTTTGCCGAACTCGGACTCTGAGAAAATTGCATGGCATAAAGTTCAAAACGCGGATCATGACGCAATGTTTCTGATAATTGGCGAATATCTTTAGCGTCCTTCTTGCTGATGACAATTTCAGAAACCATCCATTTTTGGGTTTTCATATCTTTTTTAATATCTTCAATAGCCTGATTAATGGCGCTTTCACCGATGTGTATTTGGCTGTATCCTTTTTGTGAAACATATTTTTGCCATGCGAGATCTGCTTCAACTTGTTTGTTCCATGTATTCATGCTGACTTTAGCTTGAGAGAGGATTTTTTTCAGCTGACCGGCCGGCATGTTGTTTTCCTTTTCGAATTCACGAACGGAACGATTGATTTCAGCTGCCGAAACTTTGATATTGTTTTTCTTAGCTGCTTGAATCTTAAGTTTTTCATCGATTGCAGACTGTAAAACTTTTGTTTGAATCATATTTTTAGTTTGGCTGTTGTACGGAATACCTGTTGTCAAAATAAAAGCGTTAATACGGCTTTGCATTTCGGAGCTGGTAATCACTTCACCATTGACCAACGCATAAATTTTCAACTTGTTTTCATACAGCGTAATCGGTTTAAGAGCTTCAGCGCGCTGTCTTTCAGCTTCCTCACGGGCTCTTTGTTCCGCCATGGCCTGTGCTCTTTGGCGCGCATAAGCCTCTTGCTGACGGCGATATTCCTGCGCTTGTTTTCTGGCTGCTTCACGATCTTCATCCAACTGAGCCTTTTGTTCATCCGAAAGTTGTTCATATTGTGCTGCATTCTGCCGAAACATGATCGAGCCGTTATTCGGATTGGCTGACCTTGAGGCGGCATCCAGAGCCTTAAGATCAAGGTCTGCAGCGCAAGTGATTTGTGATAAACAAAGTAAAAAAGCTAAAGTGAACAGAAACTTTTTCATATTTTCTCCTTTATTAAGAACCAAAGCTACCGATAGTTTTCAAATAAAAAGTCATACCGAATTCGTAGTCATTATCCAAGTTTGGGTTACTGCTGTTGTATTTTTTGACATCAAGAACCCAGCGGAAACATTCATCATCGTAAATAACTTGTCCGCCGTGCTCCAATGAACCGCGGCTTTTTTCCGTTAAATCTTCAAGATTATATATGCTGATGCTCCAATATTGGGAAAGCTCTGATTCTAACGACATATATAATTCTTTTCGTTCGGAATACAAGCTGTTATAGTGCGTATTTCCCTGCAAAAAAATGTAAGACAAATTTGCCTTTAAGAAAGACGGACCGACTCCGGCGGATAATTCACTGTATTTTGCGTCAAGGTTTTTACGATTAAGGCGGAATCTGTAATTCAGATCAAGGTATTGATTGGGTTGAGCATTAATACGGCCGACCAAATCACTGAAATGGCTTTTATTTTGGCTGTCCAAATTTTCATTAAAGCTGGAGTCCTTATTTCTTTCCAATGATTGCGCAATAAAAGCCGATGTCCGTCCCATGATATCGCCGTAGGAATTCCAACGCATACCGTAACTGACGCGGCTTCCGGTGTCGTTGCGGTCATAACCGGCGTAACGATCTAAATCCAGCACATTCGTGTCATCAAAATAGACATCTTCACTGTCTTCATTCGGAATTTTGTGTATTTTATTGCCGCCGTCCGGCGCAACAACACCGACAATGACCGGCTCAATAATTTGACGGGAATGGCTGGTTGCTCTAACGAATGGAAGCTTCCATTCAACACCGGCTTGCGGGAAAAATCTGGCGGTTGTACCGGTATATGTATTTTTTTGCGAGTAATTATATTTATTGACATAATAGGCGTCAGATTTTAACGAGGTGACAAAACGATATTTTTCTCCGAATTTTGTGGTCATCGGAAGTTCCCACGCATTGATGGAAGTCAGACGCTGTGTTTCGGCGCCGTTTTGATGATAAACCGAGGCTGTATTGATGTTATTTTTGAAATGTGAACCGATGGCGCTCGGATCGGAATATGTTTCGATATTGATCAACGGCGCAACAATAGGCTTTCGGCGATCAAGCTCATTAAACAGGTAGGTATTCCGGCTATGCAGGTTATAACTCAGGATTTTGTAGTAATAAGCCTCAACGGAAGCATAATCGCGTCCGGAAAATCTTTCAAAAGCAATGTCAGAAGTCAGCCATGCATCATCTTGATAAGGAAAACTCATTTCTTTCAAATAGATGTAGTCAGATACATATTTCAGATTATATTTCATCCGCCAATAATCGTTGATATCATAACGCCCCGTAGCGAAAAGGTGTCCTCTGTCCCGCGGAGAGTTTTGGTTATCTTTCAAATAAGATCCGGTGATATTTGTATCTGCTTGGTAGAAGTATTGTTGGTATGTGCCGTTCCAAACGATATTTTTATCTGATGAAAAAATAGGGGTGAACAACACATTGGTTTGGTCATTAACTGCCCAAAAATAGCGCGGTTGGAAAAAAGCCCCCAGATAATTCGAGCTTCCCATTGACGGAGGCATTAAGCCGGATCTGCGTTTAACGGTCGGATCAGGGTGTGTGAGGAATGGTGTATAAAAAACAGGGATTCCTTTAAAACGAAGCAGTGCATCATTGTAATAAACATTTTGACTATCCTCGTGATGCTGTACTTTACGTGCTTTAACATCCCACAACGGATGTTGTCCCTCACAAAAATCACAGGCCGTATAGGTTGCATATGTCAGGTTTTTTGTGCGGTTGTTCTTTTTACGGAAGGTTTCGGCCCACACTTGTGATTTATCTTTCAACAGAACTTTTATGTGATGCATTTCACCGACACTCATTTTGTCAGATAATGAAACGCGGTCTCCGTATATGATAGAACCGTCGGAAGCATGCATGCGTACATTGCCGATGGCGGTTATCGTATCTTTATTTTGTTCATATACGAGTTTATCCGTATATAAAAACATGCCGTTATATTCTATTTCAACGTCACCGAGAGCAGTGATTGTATTCAAATTGTCATCATTAATCATTTCTTCGGCACTGAAATTGATCGGGTCATCCGTGTCATCATTTTCGGATATTTTTGTACTCGGTGCAATATCTGCAATATTATTGGTGATAAACATGGTGGCGTGCGGTTGTTTTTCTTCTTTTTTTTGCAGCTCACCGGCTTCGGTTACCGCATGAGCAGTTGTCATAAACAGCCCGAAAGATACACAGACCATCATAAGGAGGAAAATATTGCGGCTATGACGCATAGTTGACACCTCCTTTAAAAAGATGACGGCGAATATATAAAGGATTATAAAAGGCCAACAAATATACGCAAACCAGAAGCGGAATAAAGCAGTTCAAATACATCAGCGGAACGATGTAAAGTGAACGTCCGGCTAAATTGGTAAAAGCCAAATCACCGGCACTGATAGCGATCATTGCTAAAACTTCAGCCGTAACGACTTTTGTTTGTCCGCGGCGGTTGAATGAACAAACCAGCAAGCCGACACAAGCGAGTAAAGCAAATACGAGATTATAGAAAGGGGTGATGATACGCCGATGACCTTCCACAATATTTTTTCGCATTTGCGCTTTTGTTAATGTTTTGTCTTGCGCGGAGCTTAGAAGTTCAAAGATGTTTTTTTCACGCACTGTTTCATCTTTTTTTTGATGTTTACCGGCGTTGTTAAATTCTGCCGAATAGCGTGAAAAGGCCAAGGAATTAAACTTAAATGTTTCTTTATTGATTTCTTGCCGAACACCGTTAATAAACAAAATACGCGGTCCTTTTTTGGTGTGGATTAAACGACCTTTTTCAGCCGTTAAAGTCACTTTAATATTCGGTTTGCTTTCATCACTGACAAAAATACCGCTGACCGAGCCGTCATCTTCATGTTTGTCGATGAAAACGGTTATGCCGTTTTTTAAAGAAGTAAAATCACCTTCACGAAAAATCATCTGCGTCATATTATTTTTGACTTGCCACTCTAACTCACGAAATAATTTTTCCGACTGCGGTATCGCAAAATTCATGATATAGACATTAAAAAGAGATAATAAAATGCCGACATATATGGCCGCTTTGGCATTTTTCAGCGGGCTGATGCCGGCGGATTGCATGGCAACCAACTCACGGTCGGCAATCAGACGGTTATATACAAAGAGGACGGCGACAAAAACAGCTACCGGAGATAAGACATTGAAAATCCTCGGCATAAGAAGGGAAGTCATTTCCGCAAAGAGATATATCGGCAATCCCTGTCGTGTGACCATCTCAACAAAACGCAGTGATTGCGTTAACCACAACATGGACAGCAAAGAAAAAGAAATGAGCAAAAAACCGATCAGAATTTGCCTTGATATGTATTTTTCAAATATTCTCATAAGTTGCAATTATAGCGTCTATTTTTCAGATTAAAATAAATATTTTCAAGATATACTACAATATTTTTGTATTTTGATGGTGAAAAACGTCATTCAAATCAGTTGATTTTTTTGTTAAAGAACCAAGAGCTGAAAGTCAGCGTGCAAAGTGCGATAATCAGCAAAGGCCATATATTTTGCCAGATTTCCATATTATCTATGTTTTTCAAAAATAAACCGCGCATCAGTTTAAAGAAATAGGTTAACGGATTGATATAACTGAATTTTTGCAGAAATATCGGCATGTTTTCAATCGGTGTAATAAAACCGGAAAGCAAAAATGTCGGAGCCAGAAAGAAAAATACGCCGAAAATTGCTTGTTGTTGCGTCTGACAGATTGTGGAAATAAATAATCCGATACCGGCAATGGAAAGTAAAAACATAAAGATGCAGGCATAGATCATTAAATACCCTCTTTCCGCCGGAATATTGAAAATGATGATACTGCCTAAGATCATAATGGTAAAATCCAGATAGGCAATGGTCATGGCCGGTATGGTTTTACCGATGAGTATTTGGTATGATTTCAGCGGCGTGATCAAAAGTTGTTCAAATGTTCCGAGTTCTTTTTCTTGTGCGACGGACAATGCTGTAACCGCAAGCATCATGACGGTAATTAAAACGCCCATAAAGGATATAACGATGTACCATTGATAGTTCAGATTGGGGTTAAACCAGTGTCTGGTGCTCAGCGTAACCGGAATAAAAGGGGGATTAACAGCATTTATTTCATTTTGGAAAGCGGCGATTATGTGTGTCAGATATCCACTGACAACCTGTGCAGTATTAGACTTTCGACCATCGAGTATTATTTGTATGGAGGTTTTGTTGTCTTTATATAATTCTGCGGCAAAATTTTGCGGGATTGTCAAAGCCACGACGGCATGTTCATTATCCATCATATACCTCAGATCATGGGGATTATCGACCATATATATTTGATCAATATTCGGCGTGTTCGCCAATTTATCAACCAACTGACGGGAAATCGGCGTGTCGGACTGATCATGGATGATCATGGAAATGCTGTTGACTTCAAAAGTCGCAGCAAAAGCGAATACGGCCAACATCATGATCGGCGGAAATACGATCATAAAGCGATTTTTAGGATCAACCCAAATAATTTGAAATTCTTTGATAATCAGAGCAATAATTGCCGTACATGTTGACCAAAAATTTTTCATCGTTCCAACCTTTCTTCGGTAAGGTGATATAAAAGCGCAAACACCAATAGTCCGTAAATCAGCAGGTAGAGGCTTTCACTGAAAATAATCGGCCAAATATTGCCGGCAATGAATAAGTTTTTAATCACCGGTACAAAGTGAGTGGCCGGAATAACATTGGTAAAGATGCGGATTATTTTCGGCATGGAAGATATTTCAAACAAGCCGCCGGACAGAACAACAGCCGGCAAAAAACCAAACATGGCAGCGGTCACGGCAGCCAAGAATTGATTGCGTGTCAGCGTTGAAATGGTTAAGCCGATGCCGATGGATACGAATAAAAACAGGCTCGAAGATACAAAATAAACAGCCAAAGATCCGTTGAACGGCACGGCAAAAACAATTACACTCAAAAAAGTGCAGAATGCGACGGAAATCATTGCCAACACATAATATGAAAAGTATTTGGCAATCAGAATCTGAAATTTAGAAGCTTTAGTGGTGAGAAGCGCTTCCATGGTTCCTCTTTCCCATTCACGGGCAATAACCAATGCCGTGAGCAACATGCCGATGAGTGTCATAATGATGGCAATTGAATTGGGTAATATAAAATAGCGGCTTTTCAGTTCGGGATTATACCATGAAATTTGTTCAATGGATATGCCGGTATTTTTGTTGTAACCATAAATTTCCAGCAAAATTTTTTGAGCCGTTGCAACAATGCCTTGTATATACGCGGAAGCAAACAGGGCAATATTCGGATCGGAAGCATCTGTGATCACTTGAATGGGAGAGGATTGTCCGGCCATGAAACTTTGTGCAAAATTGTTCGGAATAACAACCATCGCACGGATATGGCCGTTAATTAAATCTCTCTGAGCTTCTTTGCGGCTGTTATAACGAATAATATCCAAATATTTTGTACCGTCGAACGAGGCGATAATATCATTAATTTGCTGACGATTTCCTTCAATCACCAAGCCTGTTTTAATCGAGTTGTTATCCAGATTGATCGCTGTTGCAAAAATGGAAATTAAGATGAACGGCAGAATGACGGCAATCATAATACTGCTCGGATCACGGACGATTTGCCAAAATTCTTTTTTGATAAGTGCTTTAATGATCCTCATGAACTTTTTCCTGTGCATAATGTTCAATCAATCGGATGAAAGCATCTTCCATTGTTTCATTGGCTGTTTTAAGTTCGTCCGGTGCGCCGATTTTAATAGCATTTCCTTCATATATCAGTGCGATTCGGTCACAATATTCGGCTTCATCCATAAAATGCGTGGTCACCATGACAGTGACGCCCGTATCCACCATAGAGTTGATGTGATTCCAAAATTCACGGCGCGTCAGCGGATCGACTCCGCTGGTGGGTTCATCTAAAAATAAAATTGCCGGATTGTGCATAATAGCGCAGGAAAGGGCCAATCGTTGTTTGAATCCTAAAGGAAGATCGCCCGCTGCTTGATTGAGATGTTTGGCAAGTTCGAAAACTTCGATCATTTGGTCTATACGTTGTTGTTTATAAGATCCTTTTAATCCGTAGACGCCGGCAAAAAAATTGAGATTTTGACGGACGGATAATGTTGAAAAAAGCGAAAATTTTTGCGCCATGTAACCGATATGTGCACGTGCTTTTTCCGGATCTTTTATCATATCGGCATCAAGAATAAAGCCTTTTCCCGATGTTGGTTTGATCAATCCGCAAAGCATTTTGAAAGTGGTTGATTTTCAGGCACCGTTCGGTCCGAGCAGACCAAAAATTTCACCTTTTTTAATGTTAAATGATATGTGGTTTGCGGCAGTAAAATCACCGTATTTTTTCGTCAGGTTGTCGGCACAAATAACCGATTCGCCGCTATAATCAGTTTGAATTTGATCGGCGATGGCGGAGACTTGCATGTTCATTCCGCCCAGAATGTCAATAACCGCATCTTCAAAACGCGGATTTGCCGGTGATAATTTAACTTCATGTATTTGTTGGTTTTTTCTTAAGACCAATCTGACGTTTTTTCCGGAGATAACACCATCAGAAAGCGGGGCGTTTGATTTGATTAATTCACGCAAAACGGCGCGTGGTGATTTAGATGCATCACCGGTCAAAAAGACACGATTTTTGACGATAGAAGTTAGTTTTTGCGGATGGCCGTAAAATATGACTTTGCCCTCATTAAGGAGAATAACATCATCAAAATTTTCGGCTTCATCCAAATATGAGGTTGACCAAATAACGGTTATTCCGTCAGCTTTCAGGTCGTATATCATTTTCATAAGTTCACGCCGCGAAATCGGATCAACGCCGACACTCGGTTCATCTAAGAACAGTACTTGCGGCGATCCGAATAAGGCACATCCCAATCCGAGCTTTTGTTTCATACCGCCGGACAGGCGGCCGGCTAAACGATGCACGTAAGGAGCCAAGCCGGTGAATTTGAGCATTTTTTCAAACTGTGTTTTTTTACATTCTTCGGAAAGTCCTTGCAAATCCGCGTATAAATTCATGTTTTCCAGAACTGTCAAATCTTCATATAAACCGAATTTTTGCGGCATATATCCGATTTTTTGATGCAAAAGTTTTGTTTGCTTCTCCGGAGAAAGTTGCAAAACCGAAATCTTTCCTGATGATGGCTTTAATAGACCGATCATTATACGTATCAAGGTTGTTTTTCCCGAACCGTCTGGACCGATTAATCCGATGACGCGTCCTTTTTCCAGAGAAAGCGAAATATCATCAAGCGCCAAAATTTCCGGACGGGAAAATTTTTTGATCAGGTGAGATATTTCAATCACATTACTCATTTGGTCATCACTTGAATGGTGACAGGCATGCCTTGTTTCAGATAATCATCGGCATCATCAATGATGATGCGCAGGCGATAGACAAGATCGGTGCGCAAAGAGCTTGTCTCGATGCTTTTCGGCGTAAATTCAGCCGTCGGCGATATAAAACCGATATGGCCGTGGTATTGTTTGCGATCGGAATCGGTACTGATGATGACTTCTGAACCTATTTTGACTTTTCCTAAATCGGTTTCTTGGATATATGCACGCACCCACATTTTTTTATTCAAAGAAATTGTATAAACCGGAACACCGGCGGATAAAAGTGTTCCCGGTTCGGCGATACGAATGAGAACAACCCCCTCAGCCGGCGATTGAAGCGTTGTATCATCAAGGGCTGTCTGCGCTACATCAAGACTGGCATGGGCATAAGCCAGATCAGCTTTGGCGATGTCTTCATTAGCTTGCGCCGTATCACAATCTTGCTGAGAAGCATTTTTTGTTTGACACAGGCTTTGTTTTCGTTTGTTTGTTCTGGCAGCATTATCAGCGGCGGCTGCAGCTTGCAGAACCTTTGCCTGAGCCTGATTTTTAGCATTAATGAGCGGTTGCGGATCCAGTGTCGCCAGAATGTCGCCTTGATGAACCGGATCACCCTCTTCAAAATTCATTTTCAACAATCGTCCGCTGACACGGAAAGCCGTATTGACTTGACGGATATCGACGTTTCCGTAAAGGACGAGCTGATCGGATTTTTTGAATGGAAAATTAATGTAAAAGTAAGCTAAACCGGCTATAAAAACCGCGAGAATCAATATAAATTTTTTCATCTTGTCCTCCATATGCCATCAAATCATAATGTTTTTTTGTTTCAAATACAAGAAATATTTGCTGAATCATGTTTGACAAAAACGAAAAATATGATATAGTTAGACAAGGAGAAGATGTATGGGTATTTGGAATAAAGTTAAAAATTACCTTATGGTTCTGGCTATCGGCGGTTCTTCGCTGTCGGTAGGCAGTTGTGATCAGACCGGGCAAGAAACGCAGGAAAATAAAACGCCTCCGGCGGCAAAAATTGTTGAAAAACCGACAAACACAGAAAGTGCGGATACAGTGTCTTCGCCGACATATGCTATGCCTTATCGAACCGATACACTTTCAACGGCAGGATCAACCTTGCTCTTATACCTATCCGGCGAAGTAAAACGATATTATGTGGAAAAAAATAATTCATTCCGCATGCAGCTTCCTTATTTTGTGCATGAATGGTGGCATCATCACAATGCTTTACTTAAGTACAGAATAAAATACAAATTGAAACCTGACGAATATTATAAACTTTGCTGCCATGATGAGATAACGGCTAATTTGGCTGCAATATTAACGGCAAGATATGAATATATTGAAGCACAAAACAAACAGAGTGTGATTGATAAATATAAAAATACATATATGGGATTTTATTTCAGAGCAATAGATCGAGGAGAGGTTAATCCGCTTGATAATTCAGATCAGGCAAGAAAGAAAGAGTGGAGTTTGTTAGGAAATGGTGTGCAAAAAATGTGGATGGATCTCTATTATCCAGCTTATGCAGCTTCTTTGCAAAGACAGCTATCCAGATTTATAGGTCGTCAGGGATTTTCAAAATCTAAAAATTCCAACTATGTAATGCTACGTCGAAAAATGTATACAATTGGCGGCGTTGATTTTACACAATATATCACAACCGATATTGATCCGAAAGCGCAACAGTTGGCTTTGTTTAATGAAATCGGAAAAATAGAAACTTTCAGAAACAGTGGACAAGCTATGTTGGATATGGTTAACGCTAATTATAAATATTTATCCGGTGTGGCTTTTGATGATCAAAAAGATGCTTTGCAAAATTTGTTGATTTCTTCAAAATTGAAGTTAATGCTTCATGGTGTGAGTGAGACGGATTTGAAAAATAATCCGAATATTGTTTCTTCTTGCTATCAGAAAATTTTTCAAGATGTGAAGAGAGATAGTGTATATCAAAATTTTGTGCACAGATATTGCGGTGAATTTTCTGTTAATGCGCGAAAAACAGATAAAGAAAATGCCAGAGTTTATGCGCAAAACGTTAAGCAAATGTATCTCCATAATGGCGTTGATTTGAGTTCATTAATCGAAAATTTTTCGGCTGAAATTGTGCCTGTTCAAACCAAAATAAATGTTTCAGAAAAAGCATGGTTGATTAATTCAAATCAGTTTTTATTACCGGTTGAGATTAATATGGCAATGGATCAATTGGCCTCATTAAAGCAAAATTCCACTCAAGTGGGTGCTGTTATGATAGCACAGCCAGTTCAAAATGCAGAGCGTGTTTCCGATATTCAATATATTGACATCCCTAATTTTTATGAACCAATTATAACCTCATCTACACCGGAGCAACATGCGCAAATATTACAGCTTATTAGAAAATTCAATGAAATACCTGATGTCTTAAAAAATTGTGATACGCAAGCACAAATAGAATATCAACAGGCACAGGCAAGAGTGAAAAAACATCTTCCGGCATCATCGTCAAAATCGAAGACAAGCAAAAAAAATCGCAAGGTAAAACAGACAAAGGGAAGAACCAGAGGATAATAAAAAGGAATGTATTGTGAAATACATTCCTTTTTATTTGGTTTATGTTTGTATTCTAATCTTCCAATAAATAGGTTATGGTTGAAACGACACGTATTTTTTTATTAATTTGTGATGTTTCGGAAGCGTTTGGATCATCACGCGGTTGTATGGAAATTACACCTTGATTGGCTGTATAAATTTTGCCGACCTTGCTGTGACTGTTTTCGGCAAACTCAATAGCCGCGGCATTGGCATTTTGTGTTGATTTTTTCAACAGCGCCGGTTTAACCTCATTTAATTTGGTGAAAAAGTACGAGGCGTTTTGCGAACTGAAAATAATCCCTTTACCGATAAGCTCATTTGTCTGTGACATTGCTTCGGCTATTTGCGATACTTTAGTCGAACGAACCGTGATATTTTGCGTCAGGATAAAGCGTGAAGCCTCTGCAGAATTGGTGTCTCTATATGGGTTGGCCATCAGATCATTTGTTTCGATTCGGTCCACAGAAATTTCATCTTTTGTAAATTTTCTGTTTTCCAAAAATTGCGTAACCATTGCTGCCTGATCTTCAATTTGTCTTTGCACTTCCGACAAATTGTTGCCGTTAACCGTAAATTGAATATTCCATATTCCCATATCCGCCGTAACATCTTGTTCCGCCAGACCTTTGACTGTGACAACGCGTGAATTATAGTGTGTTTTATAATAGTAATATCCCGGAAAAAAGCCGGCACAAGCCAATCCCGAGGCCAAAATAACCGATGCCAGAATTTTATGTTGATTTTCCATGGTAAATCCTTTCAATAATATGCAGATTGACAATCACTCATATAATTGGTATATATTACACTCAAAATGAAAAGTAAAGGAGTTTATGATGGAAAAGGCGGAAGGTGAATTAAAAGTTTTTTCATCAATTCTATTGCAGGAATATGTGCGGATTATGACGATGGCGCACTTTTTCAAAACAGCAGGTCATGATCAAAACGCTCGGTTTCATATATCTCATGAACATTATACGGCGATGACAGATGCGGCGTTTAAGATGCCGTTGATCGGCTTGAATTTAGACTATGACGCGGAGAAGGAAATATTATCCGTTACGCCGGATCAAGGTCTGATTGAACACTACGATACACCGATTATGAAAGAGGTTGTTGATCAATATTATGATGCTTATGCACATCGTTATCACTCCTTCATTTTTTTAATGGAATAAGAAGAAAAATGCTTTACATTTAAAAAAAAGTTTGTTAGAACGTGAGGTAGTATGCGTCGGGGTTGTAGCTCAGTTGGGAGAGCGTTTGAATGGCATTCAAAAGGTCAGGGGTTCGATTCCCCTCAGCTCCACCATTAAAAAGCCTTGAGAAATCAAGGCTTTTTCTAATAGTTAAATTTTCGGCTTAAAAAGACATATTTTACATCACAAAGGATAGATAGTCACAGCCTTGAACATCAAAGCTGAGAACAACGCTGTTGTGCATTTGATCGGTGATGAAACGATCAGTGATATAGATTTTTGATCGGTAGCGTGATTACATTCTCTTTTTTTATCGCGATTATTTTTAGGGGCTGTGGCAAAATTAGACATAAGTTTTGATTGAAAAAGTAATTTTGAAGGCTTATTTCCCGTCTGAAGGAGAAAAAGATGAAATTGTTGAAATATGTTTTTTATTTCGTTCTATTTGTGGCTATCTATCAGTTTATAGATAGTATTTATACCGGAAAAATTCAGCCAATGGATAAGATTAAAAGTATGTCTGATCAATTAACGCAGATGACCGAAAAAATGGTGCAGAGTACATACCAGAGCACGATGGCGAAATTTGATAATAATGTAGATCAGGCACTTGATAACGGAGAAGACGTATTTAAACAGATTATCGATGAATAAAAAAGAAAGGTGTTCAAGCAGAACACCTTTCTTTTTATCACCATTTCAGTCCGTCAATCTTCAAGACACCATAGGGCTTGTCTGGATTGGCCTTTTTGACCATTTTCTGTATTTCAGCCGATGATATTTTGAAGGGGTCTTCATTAGAATCAAACATTTTCCATTCGCCGTTCTTCTTTAAGGCAAAGATGGAAAAATCTTGTTTGATCTTCGAACCATCTTGAATTTCATGGGGATTGACAATATATACTTTCCTGTATTCAATGTCAGTGATGCGTAAGAATCTTTCTTTGCGAACCACACCCCAGAGACTATCTGCGGACGTAAAGACAAACTCTCCGTCCACGCCATAATCGGATATTTTGCCGACGCTGCGTTTTCTGTTTTTGAGATCCATCAAATAGAATCCATTTTCAGCGTCAAGGCGCATCCATTCACCTTCTTTATAAATTTTGGTGAATGATCCGTACATCATGGTCTGCCCATCTTTGTTGATAGGATCAACCGATCCAGCACTCGTACAAAGAAAGAGACCGAGAGGCTCGTCATAGACGATTGTATCATAAATCGTCATAATCAGTCCTTTGCCGTCTTTTTGGATGCCGTATTTCATGCCATCCTTCATCTCTACGCCGACCAAAGAGTAACCATCAAAAAGAGGTTGTTTGGTCTGCTTTTTTCCGCAAGAGGAGAGAACAAGCACGCAAAGCGCACCAATAAATAATAGATTTTTCATAAATAAAAAATTGAAATGAGACATAAAATTTATTTATCAATTTTGAATTCTAGCATAATAAAAAAATTTGTCAAGAGTTTTGTTTATATTCTTGATAAAAAATTTTGGATAACTTTTTACAGGTGGATAAAAATGAAAAAAAACTTTTTATTAGTGCTTATGGCTGTTATATTTAGTCAGTTTTTGATTTAATATAGAAAGAGGTATCAAAGTGACTGAAGAAATTCAATCAACGGAAGTTGTTAAAGCAGATAATATTACCCCGACCATGATTTCGGAAGAAATGCGCCGTTCATATCTTGATTATGCCATGAGCGTAATTGTTTCCCGTGCTTTACCGGATGCTCGTGACGGTATGAAACCGGTTCATCGCCGTATCATTTATGGTATGTACGAGAACGGCTACGACAATACAAAACCTTATCGTAAATCGGCGCGTATTGTCGGTGATGTTATGGGTAAATATCACCCGCACGGCGACAGCTCTATTTATGAGGCGATGGTGCGTATGGCTCAGCCGTTTTCAATGCGCTTAACTTTGGTTGATGGACAAGGTAACTTCGGTTCGATGGATGGCGATGGTGCGGCAGCCATGCGCTATACGGAAGCACGCTTAGCTAAAGTTTCCTCTTGCTTGACTGATAATTTAGACGAAAATACGGTTGACTTTATGCCGAACTACGATGAATCGTTACAAGAACCGACGGTTCTGCCGGCACGCTTTCCGAATCTGTTGGTCAATGGCGGTAACGGTATTGCCGTCGGTATGGCCACCAATATTCCGCCGCATAATTTGGGTGAGGTGATAGATGCCTGCTGTGCTTACATTGATAATCCGGAAATTTCTATTGAAGAGCTGATCCAAATCGTTCCGGGACCTGATTTTCCGACCGGCGGTTTGATTTTGGGTTATGGCGGTGCAAAACAGGCCTATTTGACCGGTCGCGGATCTGTGATGATGCGCGCCAAATGCTCGATAGAAGAAATTCGCAAAGACAAAGAAGCCATTATTGTTCACGAAGTTCCGTATCAGGTTAATAAAGCTAATCTGGTCGCGCATATTGCCGAGTTGGTTAAAGATAAACGCGTGGAAGGTATTTCGGATATCAGAGATGAATCCGATCGACAGGGTGTTCGTATCGTCATTGAAATCAAACGCGATTTTCAGGCTGATGTTGTTTTAAATCAACTTTATAAATATACGGAGTTACAAACGAGCTTCGGTATGAATATGTTGGCCATTAACGGCGGCCGGCCGATGATGATGAATTTGAAAGACATTATTTCTACTTTTATTGATTTCCGCGAGGAAGTCATCCGTCGCCGGACAATCTTTCGCTTGAATAAGGCAAGAGATCGGGCGCACATTTTGGTTGGTTTGGCTATTGCCGTGGAAAATCTGGATCCGGTAATTGAGTTGATTAAAACTGCGCCGACTCCACAGGATGCACGCGAAAAATTAACGGCACAGCCGTGGCCGGCCGGTACAATTACCTCATGGGTTGATTTGATTGATGAACCGGATCATAAGGTTGTGGATGGAATGTATCAGCTTTCCGATGATCAGGCACGTGCTATTCTTGATTTGAAATTGCAACGTTTAACCGGCTTGGAACGCGATAAAATTCATGATGAATTAGTCAGCTTGGGCGCTGATATTAAAGAATTTTTATCTATTCTCTCCAGCCGTGAAAAATTGTATGGCATTATGCGTGATGAATTGGTTACGGTGAAAGATGAATATGCCACGCCGCGTTTGACGGTCATCAGTGATATTGAGTACAATCAAGATATCGAATCACTTATTCAGCGCGAAGAAATGGTTGTCACGGTCACCGAGGAAGGTTATATCAAACGCGTTCCGTTGAATGCTTATAAAGCTCAAAAACGCGGCGGAAAAGGCAAATCCGGCATGACAACCAAAGATGAAGACTTTGTCACCCGTCTGTTTGTTGCCAGCACGCATACGCCGGTGCTGTTCTTCTCCAGCAGGGGGATTGTGTACAAAATGAAGGTTTACAAACTTCCGCTCGGATCGCCGACTTCAAAAGGTAAGCCGTTTATTAATTTGTTGCCTTTGGAAAACGGAGAAAATATTACAACGATTATGAAATTACCGGAAACCGAAGAAGAGTGCAAAGGTATGTCTATTGCTTTTGCCACGGCCAGCGGTAATATTCGCCGTAACAGTTTGATGGACTTTGTTAATGTTCAATCCAACGGCAAAATAGCTATGAAGCTAGATGAGGGAGATAAACTCATTAATGTTGCCTTGTGTGATGACAGTAATGATATCATGCTGGCTACCAAACAAGGTAAATGTATTCGTTTCCCGACTACCGATGTTCGCGTGTTTGTCGGACGTAATTCAACCGGTGTGAGAGGAATTAAACTGGCGAAAGGCGATGCCGTTATTTCAATGTCGATTTTGAAACATATTTCTGCGACATCCGAGGAACGTGACGAATATTTGAAAGTTTCCAATGCCATGAAACGAATTGATGCTGAAACAGGAGAAACAAGTTGCATTACGGCGGATCAGACCGGATTGCTGAATATTCTGGATGCGGAAAAGTTTGCTCAAATGCAGGAATTGGAAGAATTTTTATTGACAGTTACCGTTACCGGATATGGCAAACGCTCATCTTCATATGAATACAGAGTAACCGGTCGCGGCGGACAAGGTATTGCCAATATGGAAATGTCGCCGCGCAACAAAGAGGTTGTCAGCTCATTCCCGATTGAAGATGATAAAGAAATCATGATGGTGACGGATGGCGGAAAACTGATTCGTATGCCGGTTGATGATATTCGTATTGCCGGACGTAAAACACAAGGGGTGATTCTCTTTAGAACTGCAGACAATGAAAATGTTGTCTCCGTGACCAAGTTGGATGCCGATGAGGGATCTGATGAAGAAATTGACGAGGATAACGATAATGAGATTGATATGTCTTCTGTTAATGAAGAGATGGCCTCCGAAGCCGTTAATGAACCGGAAACAGATGAAGCCGATGACTAAGTATTATTGACTGATAAAAAAATCCCTGCAATTTTGTTGCAGGGATTTTGTGTGTAAGAACTTATTTGTAGATTTTACTTTTAATTGTTGACTCTTTTTGTTTTTGTTTTACCATACGGGCACATAGAAGGATATAGGGATGCATATAAAAAAAATATTCTGGCTTATTTTAATCTGGTTCGCGCTGGCAGATGGTTATGCGTTTGCGTTCTGGCCCTTTTCTGCGGATGCGGTACAGGAAAGGGGTAATCGGCACAGTCAATCTTTCTATGCGGTTAAAAAAGAAATGCTTGATCATATCTATTATGATCATCGGCAAACATTATATTGTTATGCGGATTTTACCGCACATAAGAAGATTGTGAAACCGAAGGGATTTAAGTTACCCGACTTGAAAAACGTTGATTTTTACGTTTATGATATTTCATCGGAAGAATTGCAGCGTAAAGCTGAACGCATGGAATGGGAACATATTGTTCCGGCACAAAATTTCGGTAAAACGTTTACGGAATGGTCTCAAGGACACCCTAATTGCCGCGCCGGAAAAGGAAAAAAATATAAAGGACGCAAGTGTGCTGAGCAAGAAAGTGAAGAATTCCGCTATATGTACACGGATATGTATAATCTTTATCCATCAATCGGGGCGGTCAATTATTTGCGCGCCAATTTTAATTTTGCTCAGCTGCCACCGAATGCGGAGAATACATTCGGTACTTGCCGTTTTAAACTAACTAAAAACAGAGCAGAACCGCGTGATGAAATCAAAGGACTGATCGCCCGCACATATCTCTATATGCAACAAACATATCCGCGTTACAAAATCGGCGAACCGATGTATGGCTTAATGAAAGCATGGGCCAAAAAATATCCGGTGACATCGTGGGAATGCACGCGTGCTTATCGAATTGAGCACTTACAGGGCAATCCGAACGACTATGTTAAAGCGTTCTGTTTGCAAGAAGGATTATGTCATAATTAAAGGACTATTTATGAAAAGATTTTTGGGACGATTTAAATATAATTTGATTATGGGCGGATTGTTTGCCATTTTGGCTGTTTTGCCCGACTATATTTTTCAACTGATAGTTCCTAATGTGCATTATGTGACAGATATTTTGTTCATTGCCGTGATTTCTGTTTTCGGTTTCTTTTTATCCATGTCCGGCATTTTTGTATATGTCATCTGCTGTACGGCATTTATGATTATGCAACTTATTCAACTCGGACATATTGCATACTTTGCCCGTCCGATTAATCCGCTTGATATTGGCAAAGTTTTTTCGGAATTTAATGACATTTATTCTGCATCTGTTACGGATATGGATGATTTTTGGTTTGTTCCGACGTTAGCCATTATACCTTTTCTTTTGCTGATCTTCTGTGAATTTAAATGGCGGAAGAAACTTTATTTTTCTTTTTTAGGCATTGTTGCCGTGATTATATTTCTGGGGGTAAAACCGGAACGAGCGACACGCAGAGGATTACATCATTTTTTGCCTCCGGAAACAAGATATTCAATTCATAATTCCATCAATTCATTTTCCTTTTATTTTGTGCGCGGTTTTGATAAAGAGAGTATTTCTGATATTGTGCCGAAAGATTTTTATAAGCCATACGGTGTTCACAAAAAATCTTCGTCAGCTGATTTGGTTGTCTTGGTTATGGGAGAAAGCACCTCGGCAGATAAAATGCATTTATATAATTCAACAACATATCCAAACACACCTCAGTTAGAGAAAATAGCAGATAATAATCCTTTGTTTTTCAAAGCAAAAGCTATTTCGGGAGGTGTTTCGACGCATGCTTCTTTACCTATTTTCTTTAATATGATGAAAGAACCCGGCAACATAAGACAATTGACGAGCTATTCCACAAATTTATTTAAAATGGCAAAGGAAAATGGATATAATACATATTTTTACTCTGCTTATGATATGAAACAGACAAATTTGATCGGTGTTCCTTATATTGACCATATTATAACCATAGAAAAAAACAGACATCGTTTTAAAATGGAAAAAGAGGACTATTTATTGGAGTTATTTAAAGAAATTAACTTACAAGAAAAAAGTTTTGTCGTATTGAATTTCAGAAGCACACATTCGCCGTATGAAAAGTGTTATGAACATCATAAAGAATTTAAAAAATTTGAGGCTAAAGACGACAGTCGTATGGAAGAAGAAAATACTGCTTACGCCAATGCTGTTCTCTATATTGATTCTATTTTGGGTAAAATGATCAAGCATATTGAAAAGCATAAAAACTTGAAAGTGCATTTTTTATTCACAGCGGATCATGGAGAAATGCTCGGATATCCTGACGGACAGTATGGACACAATCGCTTAGAAAAAGAAGTGTATACGGTTCCTTTTATATGGATTGGGCAGAAGGATAATCCGATATCCTTGCATTCGACTGTGTCACATTATGAAATTGCGGAAATTATTGCCGATTTGTTAGGATATGAGGTTCAAAATCCTAATTTTGATAATCAAACATTTTTTGTTCATGGAAATAATTTATTTGAAGATTATGAGTTTATAAAAATTAAAAGGGATCAAGAGAATGAAATAGAAATAGAGCCAATTCAAACAGTTTCACGGTATATTGCCAAAGCCCGAGAGCAATCGGAATAGGCTTTATTTGCACAATCAGAGGTGAAAATATGAGGAACTCTTGCGGCCTTTTAATATGGACAAGATTTGCTTTAGTTAGGATGGAATTATGGAACAGGAATTGATACGCACGCAGATGTTAATCGGGGAATCCGGATTGGAAAAATTGCGCCATGCACGGGTAGCTGTTTTCGGCATCGGCGGTGTTGGCGGATATGCAGCTGAGGCTTTGGTAAGAGCCGGTATCGGCGCCTTAGATTTAATTGATAATGATGTTGTAAGTATCAGTAATATCAATCGACAGATTATTGCCCTTCATTCGACGGTCGGTCTATTGAAAGTAGAGGCGGCTTCAGTCCGTTTTAAGGATATCAACCCAAACATAATGCTAAACATTAAAAAATGTTTTTATCTTGATGAAAATAGGGAAGAATTTGATTTTAATGAGTATGACTATATTGTCGATGCCATCGACACGGTTGCTGGAAAAATATCGCTCATTGAGCAGGCGCAGGCGGCTCATCGGCCGATAATTTCGGCAATGGGAGCCGGCAATAAGTTGGATCCGACGGCGCTGAAAATTGCCGATATCAGCAAAACAAGCGTATGCCCTTTAGCAAGGGTGATGCGTCAAGAACTTCGCAAGCGCGGTATTAATCATGTTAAAGTCGTTTATTCAACCGAGCCGGCAATAAATCCGGCGGCATGCTCGGAAAAGACAACAAAACGTCAAACGCCTGGAAGCATTTCTTTTGTTCCTTCGGTGATGGGGTTGTTCATCGCCGCGGAAGTGGTCAAAGATCTACTGTCTGCCGAAGGGCTTTAATATCGAATGGTCAACCATGAGCTATCAGGAAAAAAATACCCACGGGCAGATCGGATGGCTTTTATTGTTATCGTTGACGTTTGCCTATTTATTTTTAGTGGCGCAGTACGAAAGTTTTGTTATTCCGATTCCGGTTATTCTATCGCTTACCGTGGCGGTCAGCGGGGCTATGCTCGGCTTATTTTTCAGCGGTTTGCCGCTCAGCATATATTCACAGCTCGGCATTATTCTTTTAGTCGGTATGGCCAGCAAGAACGCCATTTTGATTGTCGAGTTTGCCCGTGATGAGCGCGCCAAAGGTGCAACCATTGTCAATGCGGCGGTGAGGGGACTGAAAGAAAGGTTCCGTGCGGTTTTGATGACGGCATCGGCGTTTGTACTCGGTGTTTGGCCGATGGTTGTGGCTAGCGGTGCGGCGGCGGCCAGCCGACGAGCGATCGGTGTTCCGGTATTTTGGGGAATGCTGATCGGCACAATCGGCGGTTTATTTGTTATTCCGATGTTTTATGTATTGGTTCAAACCTTAAGCGAAAAGCTGCTCAAGAAAAAACGCCGCAAGGCATGAGAGATAAAGCCCGTCTGTAAAAGTCGGGCTTATTTTTGTGTATAGAATGGGAGAACTGTTTGCAAACAAAATTGCATTATGTAAAATAAGAGCGATATTTCAACCTACTAAAGAGCAGAGGGGAGAACATGTTCAAGCATTTTTTGATTTCGTTAGCCGTGCTGATTTTGCTTTTGGCCGGCGGTTCGTATTATGTATATTCACATCGGCAGGTATTGGCTGAAAAAGCGGTGAGTTATGCGATGGAGCGTATCACAGGCGGGGCGGCTGAGGCGCAGGATGATGAGCCGAAGACATGGTTGGCTAATTTGCTCGGTTCGGGGTCTGATGATATGAAAAAGGCATTGATGACAGCGGTTGTGAACAAAGGGATTAATGCGGTAAGCGGTCAGGGCAACACGGCGTCCGCCTCTCAAACAAACAAGCCGACAATGTCTCCGGGGTTAGCGACTATGGCTGATATGCTGGCCAACGGCGCCAGTGGTGAAAACAATGCGGATTTGGTGCAAATGGCGCAAATGTTGGCATCTACGCTTGGTGTGAACGCCGGTCAGCAATCATCGGGACGTTATGAAAATGTTCAGCACGATATCAATGCGCGTGACAGCAAGGGGCGCACTTTATTGATGAACGTGTGCCGCACGGATGTTTCGGCCAAGGTGTTGAAAATGATTATTAAGTAAGGTGCCGATCTTAATGAGCAGGATCATGGCGGTCGTACTGCTTTGATGTATGCGGCGGCGTTGAACGAAGATCCGGATGTGATCAGCCTGCTCATCAATGCCGGTGCTGATTCGGAAATCAGTGATTATGAGGGAAAAACGGCTTATGACTATGCTGCGGATAATCGAATAAAAAACATTTTATCCCCAGCTCGATAAAAAAAATCAAATTAAAAAATCAGCTCCTTTGGGGCTGTTTTTTTTGGTGGGGATAAGCTGTTAATAACTGCGAATGTATAGGTAATGTTGTTTTTATTGAATATGTATTGCAAAAAAATATTTTTTCATGCGAAAGTTTTAGGCGGATTATTCAAAAATAACAACTTGACTTTTGTTTTTTCTTCCTTAAAATAGCCATCATGGTGTCACAAAAAAAGTTTTGGGGACATCTGTTTAGATATTATATCAATAACAATTTCCAAGGAGGAATAATGAATAAAAAGTATTTATTACTCGCCGGAACAGCGCTTAGCGCTATGGTTTCGGCGACTTCTGCGCATGCAGCAGATACCGCTACGGTTACGGATACTTCCAGTAACGAAGTAGAAGTATATACGAAAGGTGGTGCAGATAATACATTTGCAACAAAGACGGATGTTTCCACGGCTTTGGGTATCATTGGAGCAAACTATGCGACGAAGGGATCGGTTACGGATATTACCAAAGATGGCGGTACGATTGACAACAAGATTTCAGCAGCTTTGTCGAACTATGTTGTAAAAGACGGCGTTAAACAATTATCAACAAACGACTTTACAAATGATTACAAAAACCAGTTAGATGGTCTGAGCACAACACTGTCGAACTATGTTGAAAAAGACGGCGTTAAACAATTATCAACAAACGACTTCACAAATGCATACAAAAACCAGTTAGATGGTATGAGCACAACATTGTCGAACTATGTTGTAAAAGACGGCGTTAAACAGTTGTCAACAAACGACTTTACGAATGATTACAAAAACCAGTTAGATGGTCTGAGCACAACACTGTCGAACTATGTTCAAAAGGATGGTAGTAAACAGTTGTCTGATGAGAATTTCACATCGGCAGAGAAGACAAAGCTGGCCGGATTACATAACTATGATGATACGGCATTAGATGGTAGAGTTACGGCTATTGAATCTAACTATGTTAAATCGACTGATCTTAATGGCTATGTTCAAAAAGACGGTAGTAAAGTTCTTTCAACGAACGACTTCACAGATGCATATAAAAATGCAATTGATGGTCTTGGAACAACTTATGCAACAAAGACGGAAGTTGACAATGTTGATGCGAAGTTTGCTGATTATACAACAACCGCTAAATTACAAGACGCTTCGACAGATATTAATGCAAAGTCACTGAAAGTTAACAATAAAGATGTTTTGACAACAGACAGTACAATCACACACAATAAAGTATCTGACTGGGATGAAGCCGTTGCTGCTGTTAAAGTTGATAACGCAACACATGCCGACAAGGCTGATGAAGCAACCAAATTAACCGGCTTGACAGCGTCAATTGCTGAATTAAATGTGTTAAAAGGCATGACTGCTTCAACCGATGAGTTGAATGTTCTTGACGGCTTAACAGCATCAACGACGGAATTGAATTATGTTGATGGTGTTACCTCAAACATTCAAGATCAGTTTACGGATATTACCAAAAATGGCGGTACGATTGATACTAAAGTTAGTACGGCAATCGCTGCGGCAATTGATGCTTCTGGTGCAGATACTATTGCCTTCAATGATGGTACAAATACCGGAACAGCATATAAAACAAGTAAAGTTGATTCTTTGTTGAATGATAAACAAGATAATTTGGTTATCGGCGTTTCTTCCTGCTTGTTGATGGATACTGATGGTAAGACAT
>JAFVEP010000012.1 GCA_017475935.1 Alphaproteobacteria bacterium | reverse complement strand
GATCAAGGATTACGTAAAGGATTATATGCTCAAAGATCCTAAAAAATATCTGTTTTTAAGCCAGAAGACCAGAAAACCGTATAACAGAAACAGCATAAGTAAAATGTTTACAGCAATATATAAAACTTTTGGGCTCGAATGCTCCACACACTACGGTAGAAGACATTTTATCACTGAATTGTTAACCAAAGGCACCGATATTGTAAGTGTTAAAACCTTAGTAAACCATTCAAACGTGTCTATGACGGCAAAGTACTACAACGAAGATGAGAATATGTTGAAGAATGTGGTAAACACAGTTAAAATTTAAGTCTGACCACATCATTCACTCAAAATCTTTCTTTAGGAGTTGTATATATTCTTCTATATGTGCAAGTAGCTGATCATTTAACTGGCAAATCGTTTGTATGACCTGATTTTCCTTCCTGATACGTGTGACTGACTTATTTTTTGTAATCCGTACATTCAGTAATTTACCAACACCAATATCAAAGTAATTAGCTAAAGCACAAACCAACTCTAACTTTGGTATTACTTTTCCTGTTTCCAAATTTGATATTGTTCTCCAACTGACACCTACTGCTTCAGCTAATTGTTCTTGAGTTAGCTTTTTGGTTTTGCGTAATGCTTGAACTTTTGAACCAATTTGAACAGGATCAACAGTCATTTTACTTTTTCTCTTTGGATTTTTTCAATACGCTTGACGGTACATATTTATTACAACCACCAGTTTTAAGCATATACTGATTAACATCAATCACCCCTACAGATTTAATGTCATCCAGATACACTTTTCCTAAAATACGACCAAAAGAATCACGTTTTTCCCACTCAACCCGTATATACCGATGATCTTTCAGTAATTGTTTTAAGGTTTTCCGTGATTGCTTACCTTTTGAAATCATTTCGTCGTAAGGCAAACCGTAATATTGTTGTAAAGCTTTGGCGTGTTTATTCTTTTTAGTTTCATAGCAATCAACATCTAATAAACGGATCTTTGTATTTTCGTTATTAACCAGAGCCGTCAATGTATCGCCATCGTTAATCTTGATGATAGTTGCAACAAATTCGTGTGCTGATACCGATTGCACCAACAAAATCGTGAATAAAACCAGATAAAAAACTGTTTTTTTCATCAACTCTTCCTTAAAAAGAAGACCACCTTTTGATTAAGGTGGTCGGAGAGTTAAGAAATCATCTCAGTAAGTTGATCCTTATAACCTTTAGGACAAGTCCCTGAACATACGTTACAAGCTCCCCGACCATCATCGGGGATATATTCATTGTTCAGCCATAATAAAGCTGACAATGCTTTCGGCGTATATCCTTCGCCGTACTGAGAAAGGTTTCTTACGACCTCCGCACCATTCTCTAGGCACTAAGCACAGAGTAACCCTGTACCTAACCTGCACTATAAAGCATATAATCTTAATAAATCAATAAAAAAGGTGCAAAAGTGTATCGACTCTCACAAATGTCGATGCAATGATTCATATCGTTTTTGGTACGACTCTTTTTATGTTATGTGAGGCAAAAGCTCGGACTTCTCAAAATTATAACACAGTGAAATTAGATTATATTTTTAGAATTTGCGTAGAGTTGGCTGGTCTGATAATTTCTCGTCGCTCCCATCATTAAAAAAAGCACCGTAAAAGGTGCTTTTTTTAATTGGTGCCCTGAAGAAGACTCGAACTTCCACTGCCTGAGGCAACATGCACCTGAAGCATGCGCGTCTACCAATTCCGCCATCAGGGCCCATACAAATTCTGAGTTGGTTTATATTCGTTTTTTGCGCAGCTGTCAACAATTATTTATTGCCCAAGCAAAACTTTTAAATCATACAGACCATAGGCATCGGTCAAAAGAAGGCATCCCAAAACAATCCGATAGATTACAAAAGGCCAAAAACTCCATTTTTTAAGCCAAATCATCAAGATATAGATTGCAGCGATTGAAAATATAAAGGAATAGCCAACCGCATTGCACGCCAAAGAAATTTCCCCCATATCTCCGGATTGCCACAATTCTGCGGCGGCCAAAACACCGGCGGCCAAAATCGTCGGTATGGCCAGTAACATTGAAAATTTCGCCGCTTCCCGTCTTTCCAATCCCAAAAAGCGGCTGGCGGTAATGGTTATACCCGATCGGCTTGTTCCCGGCAACAGCGCCAAGCATTGCGCCGCGCCGATCACAAAAGCTTCTTTAATTTTCAAGTCCTGTATTTGCCGTGAAGTTTTGGCATATGTATCACTCACCCACAATAAAATGCCGTACAGCAAAATGTTCCATCCGATCAGTTTCGTATTACGCAGCCATTCTGTTCCGAAATATTTAAGGACAGCACCTAAGACGAGTGCCGGAATAGTCGCCACCACAATCAGATAAAAAAGTTTATTTCCGAAGTCACTGAAATTCGGCAGAATTTTTGTGCGGATCAACCCTTTGAGAATCTGCCACAAATCTTTTGAAAAATAAAGCATCACCGCAACAATCGATCCGATATGCAAGGCAACATCCATCGCCTGTCCCTGATCCGAAAACGAAGTAAATTTGGAAAACAGAATCAAATGGCCGGACGAACTGACCGGTAAAAACTCGGTAATTCCCTGCAACAAAGAAAGAAGAACCAACTGTAATTCGCTCATTATTTCACCTCATCTCCTCTATGTTTATCCGAAACTTTACGGCATGTTTTTGTATTGATATCCAACAGTGAATGCGGCCGAAAACGAACCCCGTTCAGTGATGCGCCCCAATGCAAATGCGGACCGGTGGCCCGTCCGGTTTTGCCGACAAAGCCGATGACATCGCCTTTTTTAACTTCATCTCCCAATTTCACGACAGCTTTCTGCAAGTGTGCGTAAATTGTCTGCAATCCGGCACCATGATCAAGAATGACCATGTTTCCTGTATAAAAATAATCTTGGCCACTCAAAATCACCTTACCGTTTCCGGAAGCTTTCACCGGCGTTCCTTCAGGTGCGGCAATATCCGTTCCGCTGTGCGGACTTTTCGGTGTACCGTTAAAAATTCGTTGATTACCAAAGTTGCCGCTGATGCGTCCGTCAAGCGGCAAAATAAAACCATCACGCCAAAACGCATACGCGGAATGCACGCTCAATGCCCTGTTCACAGCACTGAGCTCGCGATTGATTTCTTTTTGATGACTTTTACTCGGCGTCACTTTGTGTTGTTCCACACCGTTAACACGCTGAATATCCCATTGAGCCGGTGTAATTTGCAACTCATATGACATCATTGCCCCGCTCAGCGAATAGACCTTCAGTTTGATTTTCTGCGACACATCTCTATGCAAAGCCACCGGAGATATACCATCATCAAAGACCTTATATTTCCGATCCTTTAAGTTGTTTGAGACAATGATTTCCCGCGCATTTTTATCTTTTATAAGGATCAGCTCACCTTGACGGATATCCCCGCATATTTCCAACGCTTCAGCCGAAAAATTTGCTGTTAAAATCAAGCTAAAAATGATCAAATAAATCGCCCTGAACCGCACAATCTCTCTCCGTCACACGCGCTTTAACAATACCATCGGCGAACCGAATATGCAGTTTTTCACAGCGTTTTGCTTTATTCGTCGTGTAAATTGTCTTAAATTGACTGTCCGACACCCAAGCAAAACCGCGTTTCAAAACAGATTCGATCGAAACCGACTCTAAGCGGAAAGCCAGATTTTTCAAATATTCTTTTTTACTTTCCCATATATTGGTAACATGCAAAGGTTTTAAATTGGTAAATCGTAGCTGATTATTTTTATCTTTCAAAACATTGGCAAAGGCCAGATTTAAGCGTTCGCTGCGATCATCCAATTTTTGCTGATTTTCGTGCAAAATTTGTTCCAGAGACGGAATGGATCTCCCTAAGGCGTCCACATATTGACTTAATTCATTGATTAAGCGGAAGATGGTATTTTTCAACCGCAAATCCGTTGTCTGCAAGCCATGATACAGATCCGTTTTAACCGGTACAGCAAACTCCGCTGCTCCCGTCGGAGTCGGCGCTCTGAGATCGGACACATAATCAATCAGCATCGTATCTGTTTCATGTCCGACGGCGGAAATAATCGGAATTTGCGACTCATAAACGGCGCGCACCACATTTTCTTCATTAAAGGCCCATAGATCCTCCAAACTGCCGCCGCCGCGCGCAACAATAATCACATCGGGACACAATGCCGAAGTTTTATCAAGATGATTAAACCCACGAATGGCCGCCGCAATTTTATCAGCAGCATCTGCCCCTTGAACCGGTGTCGGCCACACCACAATTTTGACCGGAAAGCGATCACGGATGCGATGAATAATATCACGAATTACGGCTCCCGTCGGACTGGTCACCACGCCGATTGTCTGCGGCAAATAAGGTATTTTTTTCTTGTGATTGGGATCAAACAATCCTTCCGCTAAAAATTTTTGTTTGCGTTCTTCAAGCAGTTTCAGAAGCGCCCCCTGACCGGCAATTTCCAACTGTTCAATCACGAGCTGATATGAGGAGCGACCGTTAAACGTTGTAATCCGCCCCGTGGCAACAACTTCAACACCATCGGCAATTTTTACGGCCAATGAGCCGGCTACCCCTCGCCAACAAACTGCCGAGAGGATAGAATTTTCGTCTTTAAGCGACAAATACCAATGTCCGGAATCGGATCGTTTGGCGCCGAATATTTCACCCTTCACCCGTACAGACGTAAATGCGGTTTCCACAAGCTGTTTTATCGCAAATGAAATCTCACTGACGGAATATTCTTTTTTTTCTGACAACAAATCTAACATAGGCTCATCATAGACGAACCGTCGTAATAATCAACCGTCATATTACTTTTTACACATTTCACAGCTGAACGGTATGCAGCAAATTAGTCATACCTTTGTGACCGATCGGATATCCGGCCGTGATAACCAGATAATCTCCCTTTTGACCGATATGGCTCATTTGCGCAATATTTCTCGCTGTTTGTTCCAGTTTTGAAAAATCATTAAACACTGTTTCGCACACAAATGGTTTAACCCCCCAAACGAGTCCCAGTCGACAGGCCGTTTTTTCGGTCATTGTCACGGCAATAATCGGCAAATTCGGACGTTCGCGAGCCATCGACAGTGTGGTAAAACCGGAGGCCGTATAGGTCATCACGGCGGCAACGTTAGGCAATATTTCCGGCATTTCACTGGCCGCATAAGTAATGGCGTCGGCAATATCATCGTGTTCCGACAAGTCTTTATCCCACTGAACATGTGAAATATAAGAAGCCTCGCTTTCCACTTGCGTAATAATTTTATGCATCATTTCCACCGCTTCGGCCGGATAACTGCCGGCAGCCGTTTCTGCTGACAGCATGACCGCATCGGCTCCATCATACACAGCCGTCGCCACATCCGAAACTTCCGCCCGTGTCGGTGTCGGATTATAAATCATAGATTCCAACATCTGTGTGGCCACAATCACCGGACGCGCGTGTTTGCGGCAAACTTTTACGATATTTTTTTGCAAGCCGGGAACCGTTTGCACCGGACATTCCACGCCCAAATCGCCTCTGGCCACCATAATACCGTCCGATTCTTTAACCACGTTTTCCAACTCCTCAATGGCGCTCGGTTTTTCCAGTTTAGAAATAATCCATGCTCTGTCTCCGATCAAGCGGCGCGCCGTGCGCACATCTTCCACACTTTGCACAAAAGACAGACAAACCCAATCCACACCGAGATCAAGCGCAAATTTTAAATCATCTTCATCTTTAGATGTAATCGCCGAGATCGGCAATTTAACATTCGGCAGATTAACCCCTTTATGTGCCGACAAATATCCGCCGACAACCACTTCCGTTTCGGCGGTGTTTTCACCGACATGCAAAACTTTCAGACGTATATTTCCATCGTTAAGGAGCAAATCATCGCCCGTTTTCAGTGCCGCAAAAATTTCCGGATGCGGAAGTGTCACGCGCTTTTCATCACCGTCTTCATTTTTCATGTCCAAAACAAATTTTTGCCCTTTTTCAAGCAACACTTTATCTTTCTTAAATGTACCGACTCTCAATTTAGGGCCTTGCAGATCCGCAATAACCGTCAAAAATCGATTATATTTTTGAGAAAGTTCACGCACAATCTTGTAGCGTTCGGCATGTTCTTCATGCGTTCCGTGACTAAAGTTAAAACGAAATGCGTCTACGCCTGATTGAACCAACTTTTCAAGCATTTCACGCGAAGCTGTCGACGGTCCGACGGTTGCTAAAATTTTAGTATGTGTGTTTATCGGCATTTTTCTTTCCTTTCTTTTTTGGGGCAATTTTACGCAATATAAGTTAAAAACTTGTTAGATTAAAGGTCAAATATGATAAAATTTATTGCTTGCCTTATCCGAAAAAATTTGCTAAAAGCATTAAAAATCGTTTAACAAAGGGAGAAAAAATATGGCAGATGAAAATCAAATCAAAACAGAAGTCGGCGGCGTTGCTGTTGACAGATTACGTTCTTTGATTGAACGCATTGAACGTTTGGAAGAAGAGAAAAAGGGCATTCAAGGCGATATCCGTGATATTTTTGCCGAAGCCAAAAGCGCTGGTTTTGATATCAAGGCAATGCGCACAATTATCAAACTACGCAAGATGAATGCGGCTGATCGCGACGAGCAGGAAATCGTGGTTGACACTTACCGCAAAGCACTTGATATGTAAAATTAGCACAAAGAGACAGATATTTTCTGTCGGTAATTAAAAAGGAAACCACGTGTGAAAACATGTGGTTTCCTTTTACTTTAACATCTCTCCTCAATTCACTTTCCACACAAGTATACCTATCTTCCCCGAGAAAAACGTCGTACTGTCGTTCTGCGGCTTCCTGTCGAAGTTCTACGTTGTGCCGTCGTACTGCGATGATTTCTTGTCGAAGTTCTACGTTGTGCCGTCGTACTGCGATTTCCTGTCGAACTGCGCCCGCTTCGAGAAGCTTGATGCGTTGGTGTAGCCGCCTTTCTTCGCCGAACATCTGCCGGATACTCATAATTCGGATCATTTGCACGTTCCTGAGCTTGTTGGATACATAATAAAGCGTATTCTTTCGGAACAAATGCATCTTTCGGATAACTAACATGAATTTGCGGTCCGTAACGTGAGAATGGTATCCTTTTTTGTCTACCATCGCATTGAACGTCTTCATCATTTGTCATCACCCCCGCATGTCCCCATATTGCTCCTGCTGTCCATGGTGTATTACCGTATGTTTTATGACCGGCAGCCGCTTGTTGTCTCCATACAGGATCAAAAATAGGGTCGAAGGATAAAACTGCCCCCGGGGAAATTTTTGACACAGTCGTCCACATTGATCTATCCAATGGTCCGTTGTATGTTGTCGTCTTCCCATATGCCTCATTTTCAATATCAATAGAAATATAATTTCCTGTTGCTTCAAGCCCGATATAAACACTATCACCCCCGGCTTGCCCCTTTTGAAAGCCAAGTGATCGACTATATTCAGCTCTTGCATTTTGCGCAACATTACTTTGAATGCTGTCGCAACTCATTCCACGGGCACCAACAAGGACTTTTCTCGTTCCGGATCCGCATTGCCCCCTAGCAACTCCCCCTCTGGAACTTGCTGACCGAGCCGCCTCCTCACACGTCTTTCCACCACCGATCTGTGAAATAATTTCAGGATGGGCATTAGCCACAACTTGGATATCCTCTGCCGTCACGCCGGCCTGTCTCATCAATGTTTCGATAGTCACCTGTTCCTGACCGTTAGAAATCTCGTCATATTGTTTGCTGGGGTCTACCGGATTACCCACGTTACTTAACCGCTGTGCATCATTCATCATCTGTGCACTCAAGCTTCCTCTGCTCATAACAGACCTCCTTATTAAGTTTACTCTTGCATTTTATCACAAAAAATACCCCATCGTCAACAGTCATCCCACGTTGAAAATATTAAATTTTTGTTACAATGCTGTTCAAATATTAGAATATAAAAAAACATCTATTCACGCAAAAAATCCTTGACAAATATTTTTTTTCCATCAAAATTGAGGTAGAAGAAATAAGGAAAATCCAAGATGAATATTTCAGCTCTTATATACTATGCCGTCGGTGCGCTGTTAGCACTTTTTGTTATTAAAATCATGATCCGCATTCCCTTGATGCTGATCACCATCGGCTTGTTGGCCGCCTTGGCTTATGCGGCATATCACAACATTATCCCTCTGCCGATACGCTGATATTCAGATTCGTGTTTTAAAGTAGAAGTAAACAAACTTTTCCAGCTGTGCCAACTGTTTGTTATAGTTTTCCGGCAGATTTTCGATTTGGAATTTATCATTCGGATCAAAATGGTAAAGCACGCATTTTAAAACCTCGGCGTATATAAAATTAATTTTTTGCGCATTGAGACTGATCATCACCTCTTCTTCCGCCAGATCACGGATACTCACACACAAATCTTTCAGCGCATCGCGCTTAAAAGTTGATTTATCGCGTAAAAAATAGAGAAAGCTGTTATTTTTCAGCTCAAAATTGTCATCTAAAATTTGTTGCGCACTCATACTGTTACCCAAGAATTCCACAAATCTTGCTAGATCATATCACCAGAAAATAAAAAATCAAGAAATCTTCTTCACTCTCTTAACAAAAATATTGTTTTTTTCTTAAATCAAGTTAAAATATTCTGAAAGGGAGAAACGATATCATGATTGCACGCGTTATTCTGGGAATTTTACTCGGCTATTTGTTGATTGCTTACTTTCCGCTGATCTTACGCGGATTACCATATCTTTTCCCGCTCGCTTTAATCGGCATCGGTATTTACAGCCTGCGCGCCGCACCTCTTTTAGCCGAACCGCTCGGTTATGGGCTTCTGATTGTTCTTTTATGCTATACACTGTTCTTAATTTTTAAATATCGCGGCAATCTGCAAAACCTTCGGCAAAATCTGCGCGAAAAAAACATTAAATTGCCGACTGTCAAAATTGACCGTCATCCGCAGATAAGTGTTTTGCTTAACATGATTCTTTATACTGTTGCACTAACATTTTTAATTTACATTCTTATCCTTTTAATTTATGTTCATTAAACAAAACTCTTGACAAAATAAATAAAAAATCATATCCTGAGTTAAACTCAAATTTTTATGCAATGGAAAATATAATTGCTCAGATCGGCGGTGCAGCGTCTTTGTACGTCATCGCTTGGGGCATATTCTGCGGAATATGCGAGTCGTTTTTCTCCAATCAGCAAGATCTGTTGTGCTATAGATCTATTTGGTTGCAGAGGTTGGTGCGGTTTACGGGTTTAATAGCTCTTATAGCTGTGTTTATAGTAGCTATCTGTAACACGTACCCCATCACCATAGACAATGCGTTGGACTTGTTGACGGTATTGGCATGTTGGGCGTTCGTCTTGGTATTGGTACCATTTTTCACAATGCTCTTGGTTGGCCTGATACAATTCATGCTGTACAAAATTTATTGTGCATTTTTGGCGGCCATACGATGGGCGTGGAACTCACCGAAAGTCCGAAACGACAAAACAACAAATGAAGCTGACAATGAAACTTCAGCTTCGTAACAATAAAAAAAGCGACTCGGAAATCGAGTCGCTTTTTTTATTTTCCGCACTCCTGATATAAAAAAGAAACGGACACTTATTTATGTCCGTTTCTTTTTGTTAGAAGTTCAACGTGTAGCCGATCATCGGCACCACATCAAATCCTTGCAATCCTTCATCCTCCATGGTCTTATATCCTTTGTACTCCGGAGCAAATCCATAGTGATACCCTACTCTGCAGGAAACACTGAATGTGCTGCACCCGAGCCTAAAGGCGCCACCCAAATTAACACCGCCTTTCAGGCAGAGTTTCTGGACGCCACTGTCCATTTCGAATACCTTATCTTCCGTTTCCAATTTTTTGCCGATCATATATTCACCGGCACCTGCGTATAATTTTATCAGGTAACCGATTTTATGCTCGGGTTTAAGTCTGAAAAACCAGCCTCCGTTTATGGTAAAGCTTTGAAGATAATTTTTGTTGCAACTTTGGCCAAAACCAACACCATAGGAAAAATCAAGCACAGGAGAAACTCGATTAATTTTTTCAATTTCAATCAAAACTTCCGGTGCTTTATTTTTTCCGATCAAGCTATACCCCGCAGAAACTGACGCCTGCAAGCGTTTACTCTTCAAGTCCGGATTATAACCGAACTTATACCCAACGGCAAAACCGACCTGCCAACTTCCTTTGTCAAAGTCGATCAGTGTATTGTACCAATATTGATCTGTCGGATGATGATAGATCGATGATGGAGCGACACTGCGCACAATCCTTGCAAACAAAGATGTATACGTATTACCGCTGAAATTTGAACTGATCCAAACTTGCGCACCATACTTAAAACACCACTGATTATGCAACACCGACCGATAATTGATGTAATCGGATGAATAAATTGCATAAGGTGTTGTACCGGCACCGATCAAAGCATCAGCACCTAACGTAATACCGTTTCCCGCTTGAATGCCGAGTTTGGCCATAAAGTCTGTTGACCATCCATAATCCTTTTGATAGTCTAGGGCAAACAAGCCGCCGATTGACCACGCAAAATTCAGCCGATTGGGAGTGAACTCGCCTTGCGCATCATACGTACCGGGAACAAAGACCTGAGAAAACTTAACGCTTCCGCCAAGATTAAAGGCCTTTTGCGGATCCATTCCGTAATCTTCAGAATTAATTTCCTCATCTCCTTCACTATCACCGAAGTCTTTACCGAAAATACCTGAAAGCTCGAGTGTCGAATAAGACTTGTTTTTATCAAGCCATTTCCATTTACGCTGTTTATACTGCGGAATGTACTTGGTTGAATCGGCCTCAGTCAAATCTTTCACGAGTTTTTTCGCATATTCCTCATAGTGGCTGTCGGAATCAACTCCGCTGACAAGTGATGTCACCGATCCCAGACCAAACATGTCTAAAAATCCACCGATGACGGTAGATTTTTGCGCGACAGGTTGATTTGAATCCGTTTTACCTTCGGTGATTTGTATCGTATCATTAGCTTCTGCAATGGTCAATGTATCGCTCATCTCCGCAATTGCCAACGTATCGTTGACTTGTTGACTTACCTTTTGCAAAATGCTGTCTTCACGAGCCGTAACGGGCATGGTATCCACAGAGGCACTACCTTCATAGGCCATATTCAAAACGACATTGTTCTGAACGTGACTGATGGTCGTGACGAGTGTTTTCCCTTGCAGAGAATCCAAGTTTACAGAAATTTGGATCACCTTGCCGTTATTTTTTGTCGCCGATACTTTGCAGACTTGTGCTTGCACACATGTGGCGGCCATAGCTGCCAGTATCAATATAATCCTTTTCATAATTTAGTTTTATTAAAATTCGCTATCGGCCGTGTCTTCCCAAATACGAAAATCCTGATCTGCTTGTGCCAAAATCAGCTTTTCGTTCTTTTTCATCACAAACAACGTGTAATGAATTTTTCCGACCTGCAAAAACGGACTTGTACGCGTTTCTTCTGTTTGTATTTCAGCGCTTATCTGCACATCGTCCAAACAATAGACTGAGAACTTTTTACCCAAGGCATCAGTTCCTTCTATATTCACACCATAAACCCGAAGCATGTTGAGAAAGTGGTTATATTTAAAATAAACCACCAAACCGCCGTCAGATGTATGATCATTAAGGTAATACGATACATCTTGAAGCATCTTATTATCCTCAATGGGCTCAAGGGGAGTTTGTCCCACATAGTTTAAGGTAAACTGCGGATTTATTTTGAACTCCGCTTCCCGCCCCTCTTCGCACAGCACTTTCTGCTGATCATAGAGATCAACATGCGATGCATCCGCAATTACAAAATAACTCGGCTGCAATTCGGCAGCAAAGTACTCGTCCTTGTCACAAGATACGAGTCCGGACATTGCAGCTATCGCAAACAATGCCCCAAAAAACAATTTTTTCATTTGCCTGTATTTTTGTTGGTTTAATAACTGTTTTTTGCCATAATGCTGCATTAAAACTATATTTATGAAAAGTTTAACTGACGCAAATAATTAACATCATGGCTATATAAATAAATCTTATACGGGTGTTACTATAAAATATATATGACAAAAAGTCAATATTTTTTGTCATAAGAACACTTTTTTTATTTTCCAAGCAATCATCTGTCAGACGAGCAATTGTCACAGCAAGTCTTTAATATTATTCACTGTAGATTCAAGATAGAAGCCGAACGATTATGAAGTGAAGAATAGTTGGCACGGAGTATTCCAGTTAAGAACCTTCATCGGTCGGTTGTTAATTTTGTTCTGGATAATATCAATTTGATGTTGAGAAATCAAGTCAAAGT
>JAFVEP010000011.1 GCA_017475935.1 Alphaproteobacteria bacterium | reverse complement strand
ATTTAATTTGAAGATGCTCTGACCTCGTGTGTTCCACACTCGGAGGCATGACGTATTATTAATTTATAAAAAACTCTTGACTTTTGTTGTGGGGGGGTAATGTGAAAAAAAATATTTTTTCACATTACCCCTTTTACTTTCGAAGGAGAAAAAATTGGGATGAACATAACAATAAAACTAAACAAAAAGAGCCTTCTTCCGATATGCGCCGAAGATGCGCCGCAAAAAGAAAAAATCCTGCGGCCGGAGTGTGATGCAGATACGCAGTCTTTTTTGAGCGCCGTGTACAAAAACGGTACACAAGCGAAAAAAAGACAAGCAGATGCGCCGCAATACGGACGCATTCTTCCGATATGCGCCGAAGATGCGCCGCAATTTTCGAACGACGTGTACAATAAAAGGTACACGAGTGAGAAAATCGCCAGCAGATTCAAGCAGAGCGGAAGAAGTATGATTGAAATGTTAGGAGTGCTGGCCATCATCGGTGTCTTGACAGTTGGTTCAATCACTGGTTACTCCCGCGCCATGCGCCGCCACCTCCTCAACAAACAACGTGAGCAAATCAGTTATATCCTCAGCGCCGTCGAAACAAATTATGATATGCTCAATTTGGCAGATTTACACAATCGTAGTTCTAATCCCACAAAAACATTCGAAACTCTCGGTTGGATTCCAGAGGAAATGATCAAAGATAATTCAAATTATATTTATGATGTTTTCAAAAACAGAATATCATTTTATGTTTGGGCATATCTATACATGGGTTTAACAATAAATATAACCAATAACATTCCCCGTGAACAATGCATTAATTTATACCAAATGATTCAATCCTATCATTCTTCCTTATGGCTAACTGAAGTTGCAACATACGACCCAAAAGGCCTAGTCTCTATGAACAACGCATATTATGGTGATCAATATTGCGTTGGTGGCCCAAAATGCATACGCAATCTTACACCGGCTGAAATCTCCTCAATGTGCCATGTTTGCGATAATTATGACAGATGTATCTTCTACATATTCTGGAGGTAAACTAACGATTATAAAAGCCGTCCCGTTTTGATTCCGATGATCTCATCAAACGAAAAAAGAGCAGTCATTGACTGCTCTTTTTTAAATACTAAACGCACAAGCCTCACGGCTCTTCTGCAGCTAACCACTCGCGCTGTTTTTTGCGCTTTTTGCGCTTCTTTTCGGCGTCGCGGGTGATTTGATACTCTGTGCGATTTTTCTTTGTTTTAAACGCACCTTTTTTCTTTTTTGCATTTTTTTCGCAAAACTTTTCTTTGTTTGCCATCACAAAAATATTTTAAATGAATAATATTGAAACGAGGGCAATCTATCACCCATTTTGATATTTGTCAATATTTTTTTCGGGTCAAGACCAGAAATGAGAGGTATAATCGCTCGTAAGGAGTTGATTATACGATGAAAAACAGTTATGCAAGCGGGTCTCATTTTTCAAAGAAAAAATTCAGGTTGTTAGTAAAATATTTTTGTATGGATTTTACAGCGACTCAAATATCAGAGTTACTGAAAGTAAATAGAAAAACAGCAAATCTTTGGCTAGGTAAAATAAGGCAAAGAATATACGAGACAGTAGAAGAAGAAAGGATGAGCAATGCCAAATGTGTTCAAATGGATGAAACATATTTTACCAAAACAATGGAATATTATCCTAAATATAAGTTTCCTTACCAAGAAATAGCAGCATTTGGGATAATCAATGAACAAGGCAAAGTTTATGCTAAAATCGTTGATAAAGCCAATAAAAGAGAAATATTTCCCATTATTCAACACTGTTGTGCGAAAAATGCAACTATCTATACTGATAGTGCAGCACTTTATAAAGGGCTTAACAAATTAGGTTATCAACATTATTTTGTTAATCACGTTGATAAAATATTCTCCAAACATATTGACGATATGTGCATTACAACCAATAGAATTGAGGGTTTCTGGGGTTGGATGAAGGTCAGATTTGCTAAGTTTAGAGGTATTAAATGGGATAATTTGCACCTTCACATTGCCGAGTCAGTGTGGCGTTTTAATCATAGACATGATGATATTTATCTGCTATTACTTGCTAAATTTAGAGCGAATATTCTTTAAATTTCTGGTCTTGACCCTTTTTTTCTATTTTCTTACTTGTGTGAATTGAGCGCGCGCCACTCAAACCATTTGGCAATTTTCAAAAAGCGGAAATAAGCATATGTTGTAGCCATCCAAAAACCGCAAGTTCCGTACAAAAAATATCCTTTTCTGAAGTAATAAATAAAAAACTGACGCGGAAATTCGGTATATAGGCGCAATCTGGTATAATATCTTCCTTGAGCCACCGCCGTTTTAACCAGTTCATCGGTATGCATATTGAGTTTGAACCATGTTTGCGTCAGAGAGACATACGAATAGTGGTAAATCACGCTATTTAGCTGCTCTATTTTAGCATTTTCCGAGGCAATAACGCGATCATTTGTAAAGTCATCCGGCATGTTGGCCTTACGGCGGTTATACAAACGAATCTGATTATATGTTTTCGCAAAAAAGCGCGGTTTTTTATCTCCCGGAAGCATATCGCGTATCTTCATTTTATAGGCATCAGCCGCCGGATTTTGTAACTTTTCTTTAATTTCGGCGATCAATTCCGGCGACAGCACCTCGTCAGCATCCAACGAAAGAACCCATTCATTGCGACAAAGTTCTTGTCCAAAGTGTTTCTGTGCGGAAATATTTTTCCATTCATGAAATAAAAACTTTGCTCCGTATTTTTCAGCAATTTCTTGTGTACGATCCGTACTGCCGCTGTCAATTACAAAAATTTCGTCTGCCACCTGCCTGAGCGCCTCAAGTGTTGCGCCAAGACGTTGCTCTTCATTCAAAGTAACAATGTACGCCGATAATTTTACCATAAAAGCCCCTCTTTACCTATATCAATACAGCTTCGACAGTCTAAAATTCATTTAAAACTTCAGCATTTTCCTGAGCTTTATCTTTATTAATCATGGCAATAGTATTGTATCCGCAATCCACATGAAGAACTTCACCGGTAATCGCCGCGCCCAGATCTGAAAGCAAGCTGACAGCCGTTCGACCGACTTCTGCTTGTGTCACATTGCGTTGCAGCGGTGCATTGAGTTCATTCCAGCGCAGAATCGTTCTAAAGTCACCGATACCGGAAGCCGCCAAAGTCTTAATCGGGCCGGAAGAAATGGCATTAACGCGAACACCTTGCTTACCCATATCAGCCGCCGCATATCTGACCGAAGCTTCCAATGCCGCTTTAGCCACACCCATGATATTGTAATTCGGCAAAACACGTTCCGCACCTAAATAAGTCAATGTTACAATAGATCCGCCTTCATTCATAATCGGCGATGCACAGCGGCATGCCTCCAGAAACGAATAACATGAAATATGCATCGTATTGGTGAAATTATCTAGCGTCGTATCAATCGTCCGTCCGCGCAGCTGATCTTTGTCCGAAAAAGCGATGGCATGAACCACAAAATCTATCTTGCCCCATTTTTCACCAAGCTCTTTAAAGCACGCTTCCACGGAAGCACTATCCGACACATCACATTTAATCAGCAACGGATCATTGAGCTGTTCTGCCAATGGTCTTACTCTTTTTTCCAGCATTTCATTTTGATATGAAATGGCAATTTTTGCCCCATGTTCATTCAGTGCCTGAGCAATACCCCAAGCAATCGACTTGTCATTTGCAAGTCCCATAATCAAACCTTTTTTTCCTGCCATAAGTTTTGTAACGGCCATTTTATCTATCCTTTGCTTTTAGTTAAAAAAATCACTGGACTACTTCCGTTTTTAGAAGTAAGTTACTGACAAGGAACTTAAACAATTTTATTGTCTTTGTAAATCTTTTTTTGAAAGTTGTGTTATGATAAAAAAGCTAAAATTGCATGATATCGCTAAATTTTTAAGATTATTTGCCAAGTATTTGCGCATCCATTTGAAAGATACGATGATTTTGCGTGTAGCCGCGGCGTTGAGCTACACAACGCTTATTGCCGTTGTTCCGCTGATGGCCATCGCGCTGGCTATTTTTTCAGCTTTTCCGGTTTACGGCGATATCCGCGCCCAAGTGCAAGATTTTTTGATTCATTATTTTGTGCCGGATATCGGACAGAACATTCAAAACTATATGATTGAATTTATCGGAGCGTCAGCCAAATTAACCACACTCGGCGTGGTCGGCATTGCCGTAACGGCGATCCTTTTGCTGTCCACCATTGAAAACAGTTTTAATTTTATCTTCAAAGTCAAAAGACATCGCAGCATAGCCACAAAAATCACCCTTTACTGGACGATTATTACATTATGTCCCTTGCTTTTAGGGGCGGCTTTTTCGCTTAAAGGCTATATCGTTACCATCAAATATTTCAGCAATGACAGTCTGACAGACTTTAATTTTTTAACCTCGGTGATTTTGCAAAACGTACTCACATTTTCCGTTTTGCTTTTGTCCTATATTGTTGTTCCGAACAAAAAAGTGCGTTTTTCCAGCGCATTTTCCGGTGCATTTGTGGCCTTTTTATCAATTATGGTACTCCGCCACGGTTTCGGCTATTTTCTAATTCTAAACGTGACCTATAAAACGCTTTACGGCGCATTGGCCTCATTCCCAATTCTATTGATTTGGATGTATTCATGGTGGACAACCATCCTATTTGGCGCCGTGTTCACCTCGGTTTTGGAAGAATTCCGCAATAAAAAAAGACTGTGGAAATAACCCTATGCCCTGAATTGATGCTCGTTCAGATACTGCCTAAAATAACGTAAAAAATCTGATTTAAACGGCTCATCCCGACAAATTTTCTGATATTCGCGGACAAGTTTTTCCGTCACACCGAGCGTTGCACAAAACTCTATCGCATATTTATAATTGATATCCATATACCATGACAGAAAACTGATCATGCGATCCGACATAGTCATTTCAAAATTCCGCGGAACGGTCATCCCTGAAAAGGCCGTCTGTTTAATGATATCGGAAACGGAACCGTCCTTTTCGGCATCACCCGAGCTTGTCCCCGTGAACAAAAACAACATATCCGGCTCATTGCACATCATATGCAGATTGGCAATTTTATCGGCATCACGAATAATAAAACAAATTTTTTCCACCTGTTCTTTAAGATGCAGATCATCAATTTGTTGATAAACCGGATCATTGTACAGATCTTCAATCAGGTGGCCGTGGTGTTTAATCGGCAGCCAAATCCGGATATCCGCAAACATCGGAATCGTCTGCAAGAGTTCACTTGCCGCCACACCATGATCCAGTTTGGCATGGGCGCAGCACAGCGATGTTATTTCAGCGAATCGACACACATCATGCAACAGTACTGCCGTTTTAACCATGTCCAGATACGCACAATCGCAATCTTTAAGCCATTCTATTTTGGCAATAATGTAATTACCGACGCCCATGACTTGCCATGAATGACGCCATTTTTCCTGTGCATATTTGCGATAGAAATCATCGTGCTGCACACAGTGCAAACATTTTTCGTACTCGTCTTTTAATAACTTACATGCTTCCTGCAGCATTATCCCTCTCTTTCTTGTTTTTCTTTCTATCACACCGCCTTAAAAACACGATTTTTTATTTTTTTTATTCACAACATATTTTTTTACTTGCAAAAAGAACAAAATGTGAACAATATATATTTCAGCGGATAACCTAAAACTTTATTTGAGTTTTTCAAAAAAATACTCATTATAAAATAAGATTAACTACAAAGGAATCAACATGGAAAAAGATAAAGCACTTGAAGCAGCCCTCAGTCAAATTGAAAGAGCATTCGGAAAAGGCTCTATTATGCGTCTGGGGCAAAACACAAATATTGACATCGAAGCTGTGTCGACGGGTTCGCTCGGCATTGATATTGCTCTCGGAATCGGAGGAATGCCGAAAGGAAGAATCGTTGAAATATACGGTCCGGAAAGTTCGGGAAAAACAACTCTGGCCTTAAGCGTCATCGCTCAATCGCAGAAAAAAGGCGGAACATGTGCCTTTATTGATGCGGAACACGCTTTAGATCCGGCTTATGCCAAAAAAATCGGCGTTGATGTGGAAAATCTGCTTATTTCACAGCCGGATTCGGGCGAACAGGCACTGGAAATTGCCGACACTTTGGTCAGATCGGGAGCAATTGATGTTATGGTTGTCGATTCGGTTGCCGCCCTCGTTCCGAAGGCTGAATTGGAAGGCGAAATGGGCGATTCACACATGGGTTTGCAAGCACGCTTGATGAGTCAGGCTTTGCGTAAATTAACCTCCACCGTTGCCCGTTCGAACACACTTATCATCTTCATCAACCAAATCCGTATGAAAATCGGTGTTATGTTTGGCAATCCGGAAACCACAACCGGCGGTAATGCCCTGAAGTTTTATGCTTCCGTCCGTTTGGATATCCGTCGTGTCGGCGCCATCAAAGACAAAGATGAAGTCATCGGCTCGCAAACACGTGTTAAAATTGTCAAAAACAAAGTAGCTCCGCCATTCAAGACTGTTGATTTTGATATTATGTACGGCGAAGGTATTTCCAAAACCGGCGAGCTGATTGATCTCGGCGTCAAGTCCGGCATTGTTGAAAAGGCCGGTGCGTGGTTCTCCTATAATGGCGAAAAAATCGGCCAAGGCCGTGAAAACGCCAAAAACTTTTTGCGGCAGAATCCGTTAATTGCGGAAGAAATTGAAAACAAAATCCGCGCAGATGCCGGTCATTTGACAACGGAAATGATCACGGACGACGAACCGATGCCGGAGGAAGATTAATCATCTGTTTCATTAAAAAGAAGATCCCGTCGGATATTTTTTCCGGCGGGTATTTTTATTCCATAAAGTTTCAGACCATAAACTCTTAAATCTTGACTTTAAAGGATTTTTATTTGATACTGCAAACCTTAGTATTACAATTTTTAAATTATTTGATATGAAAAAAATTCTTTTTCTGTTAATCGCTATGCTGAGCATAACGTTAACCAGTTGTTCACTGCTTGAAAGCGAGCCGATTGAGCCGAAAATCATCGGCACCGGCAATCTGCAATATGAGGCTAAAAGCGGCACATGGTTTGTGGCGGTTGGTTCTAATCAATACACCATTGTCAACGTAACTGTGCCCGATCATGGTCCCCGCACTTCTGGTAAAACACAAAACATCGAACCTGTTGAAGGCATGCTCGTAACGATATTTGTATCTCCGCGCAAATCAGGAGTTCAGGCTGTTACCGGCGAGCAATCAGTTGCGCAGATTGAGGAACTGTACCATACCAACGACTTTGGAAAAATCATTATTTTTGGATTGCTGAGTTTGTGTATTTTGGGTATGGCTGCCGCCTCAAAAAATAAAAAAGTTTCTGTGATCGATGCAGATGTCTAACTAAAGAATCCCCCGCCGCCGCAACTGGCAGCGAGGGATTCTTTTTAAAAAAAATAACCATCCTCCCTTTGCGGCACTACGCATCTTTTTTACTGTCATCGTTCGAAGTACGCTACGCATCTTATCATAAGCAAAAATCATCGCTAACACGGCACGCCGTGTCTTGTTTTTATTAGTTGCCTTGCCGAAAACCCCGTATTTATACGGGGATGAATGTTAAGGCGTTAGAATAACAAAAAACAGACCAATGCATAATGCACTGGCCTGTTTTTAAGTCATCGCAGATTATTACCTACTTTGAGGCACATAACCCAAACTTTTCAAGCACTCTCGCAAAATTTTGACATCAGGTGAACCCAAATCATCAGCTCTATAGGTTACGTCGTACATCGGATCAGCATGAAGCACATACCGTAAGTTGCATTTCGTGGTCGATTGTGTCTCAGTCTTCCGTCTGCTGGCCGCTTGCTGCAGCTTATCGGGCAGTGTTTTGACATAGTACCTTGCCTGCAACGGCTGCACAGTTAAACCTTCCTCTTTCAAAAACTCCAGTGTAGGAGAAATGACATCGGACAACTGGTGCCAACGATGAAATTCTTCCGGCTCGGGCAACTCAAATGGCCGTTTCTTCGCCATTTCATAATTTCCCCAAAAGACGGAGCAATCACCGCATGCGCGCGCCACCAAAAATCCCGGATAATATTCTCTGACCGACGTTGCATTAAGCGAGAGATATATTCCCTCAACTTCCACACCCCAAATCAGATGTTTCAGCTCCGGAATAAAGAGCGGCATCACAACCATCGACAACGTTTTCGGTTGGCGATAGACCAAAGGACACAGTGTCGGTTTCCAACCCTTACCGATTAAGTTCGTATATGATCCGGAACCATCGCCGATTTTTTGAGAGATTTCGCTTAGCATGTCTTCGGTTACTTCGCGCGAAGACAAATTTTTCCTGTTTTGTTTCATATTTTTTTAAATAATTGATTATCATGGCGGAGTCTATCAAAGTCTTTTGATTTTGTCAAATATTATCTGCGTATTTATGTTTTGCGCAAACTTTTCTCAAAAATATTATTTATAAAAAAAGAAAAAGGTTGCCCGAAGACAACCTTTGCAATGTCTCTGTTCGCACAAACTAACGTTTGCTGAATTGATACGAACGACGAGCCTTCGCCTTACCGTATTTTTTACGTTCAACAACACGATCATCGCGAACCAACAAACCGGCTTGTTTCAATGTCGGTCTCAATTCCGGCTCATATTCATTCAAAGCCTTCGAAATACCATGTCTGATGGCACCGGCCTGACCGGACAAGCCACCGCCGGTAACCGTGCAGACAACATCAAATTCATTTTCGCGATTTGTAATAACAAACGGCTGATTAATCACCATCTTCAATACCGGACGGGCAAAATACTCATCAATGGATTTTTTATTAATGGTGATATTACCTTTCCCCGGCATAACCCAAACGCGGGCGACAGCATCTTTTCTTTTGCCTGTGGCATAAGAGCGGCCTTGTTTATCTTTAACCGACTTGCGTTGTGCTTTATCTTCTGCTTCCACAGAAACAGCCGACTTAATTTCCTGCAATGATTCAATTTTTTTCTTAGCCATTATAAAGCACTCCTTTTATTTTTCGGGTTTTGAGCAGCAATATCCAGAACAACCGGATTCTGCGCCGTATGCGGATGATTTTCACCGGCATAAACTTTTAACTTAGTCATCATCTGACGGCCCAACGGATTACGCGAAAGCATTCTCTGAACAGCCTTTTGAATAACTCTTTCCGGAAAACGACCTTCCAAAATTTTTCCGGCTGTTGTGTCTTTCACACTGCCGATGTAACCGGTGTGTTGATAATAGTGCTTATCAGACAATTTTTTACCGGTCAGCTTTACCTTGTCGGCATTAATAACGACAACATAGTCACCGCAATCCAAGTGTGGTGTAAAGTAAGGTTTGTTCTTACCGCGCAAAATTTTAGCAATCTCTGCGGAAAGACGTCCCAAGACAACGCCGCTGGCATCAACCAAATACCACTTTCTTTCGATATCAGCGGGTTTTGTTTCATGTGTAGAAATCATTTTAATCTCTTTCCTGTTAATGTTATAAAATCAACGTGAGTATATACAAACTTTTCAGCTTGTCAACACAAAAAATGCATATTTTTCAATATTTTATTATAAAGGTAACATAATACCTCTACCGTATGTTTTTGTAATCACGCAAAAAGGTTCGAGAAATCTCCCGAACCTTTTGTAGTGTTAGTCCTGATAGTCGTTGACCATCTGTAAAAAGTTTTCTACGGACTGTGCGTGGGCAGAAAACCATTCAGTTCCCTCGCTGCGGATAACAACACCTAATCTGTCTTCAAGCGCTTCAACCATTTCGGTGATATCCACGCTATCCAAGCCGAAATCGTCTTGAAGATCAGAATTGAGCATTTCATAATCCGTCATTTGTCCGAACGAAAAATCCGTAACCGACTCGAGTGCAATCCGCACATCTTGCAAGCTAATTATTGTTTTCATACATATAATTATTGGTGAATAGCTACAAACTATCACGCCTGTATATTTTTGTCAATATTTTTATGATTTAAAATTCAGCCCCCGATCGGCATAATGCGCCGGATCTTCCTGCCAGTTACCGCGAACTTTTACATACAAAAACAAATGGATACGCTCTTCCAGCAGTTCTTCCAGCTCCAAGCGCGCACTTTGCCCGATTTTTTTGATCATCGCCCCGTTGCGTCCCAGAATGATGGTCTTTTGCCCTTCCCGCGAGACATAAATCGTCATTTCGGCACGGATTGAACCGTCTTCTCTATGCTCCCACAACTCCGGTTCAACGGTCAGCTCATACGGCAATTCCTGCTTTAAGTTGAGGAACAATTTTTCGCGAACAACCTCCGCCGCCAGAAGTTTCAGCGGCATATCCGACATCTGTTCTTCCGGATAATACCACGGGCTTTCGGGTAGGTTATCGGCCAAATACTGATAAAAATCGTGCATATGATCCCCCGTTTGAGCAGAGAACATAAACACTGCGTCAAAAGCGAACAGATTTTCCAATTCTTCTTTCAGGCGCTGTAAATCTTCTTCCTCTTCCAAATCTATTTTATTAATGGCCAGAACAGCATGCGCTTCGCGTTTGTTTAGCTCATCAATTATGGCAATGGTTTCATCATTAAGTCCCCGATGCGCATCAACAACCAAAACATTAATGTCCGCATCTCCCGAACCATTCCATGCACTGGCAACCATCGCCCGATCAAGACGTCTTTTCGGCACAAAAATACCCGGCGTATCTAAAAAAATAATCTGTGTATGATCATAAATTCCAATGCCTTTGATGGTTGAACGCGTTGTCTGCGCCTTGGGCGACACAATAGAGACTTTTGATCCGACAAAGTTATTGGTAATAGTCGACTTTCCGGCATTCGGTGCCCCAATCAAAGCAACAAAGCCACAGCGTGTTTTTTTCATTTTTCACCCATTAAATTAAGTAGATTTTTAGCCGCTTCCTGTTCGGCTGTTTTCTTGTTTGTCCCCTCGCCGAATGCGGATAAATTTTCATATTGAACACAAACCACAAACACCGGTTCATGTTCCGAACCTTTTTTTTCAACCACCTGATAAATCGGAGATTCTTTTTTCAGCGTATGAAATTTTTCTTGCAGCCGCGTTTTATAATCTTTTTGCTTACCGAAATCAACATCTATCATATCCCGCCAATTGCGCTCAACAAAAGAAATGGCCTCTTCTATGTTAGAATCCATGTAAATCGCACCGATCACCGCCTCTCCGACATCACACAAAACATTTGTCCGTTCAGCTGTTTCTTTGTCTTTGGCCGTTATATATTCATCAAGATGCAATTTTTTAGCCACTTTAGCCACCATTTCGGCACACACGAGTTTAACATGTCTTTGTGATAACTCACCTTCACGATCATTCGGAAACATATCGTAAAGCAAATGCGCCATCGTCATGCCTAAAACACGATCGCCCAAAAACTCCAACCTTTCGTAGTTTCGATGTTTATTACCGCTGACACTGCTGTGCGTCAATGCCTGTTGCAGCAATTGTTTATTGCGGAATCGATAGTGCAGAATTTCTTCCAATTCATCCATATTATTCAATGCCTGTGAAAAAACGTTCCCACCGAATGGCTCCAAACCACGTCCATGGCTTTATCAACGATCCTTTATCGCTATGAGAGAAAAAGATAAATTTTGCCTTGCCGACCAAATTTTCTTTCGGAACAAAGCCCACCCGTATCCGGCTGTCATCCGAACGATCGCGGTTATCCCCCATCATAAAGAAAGCATCTTCGGGAACGATAAATTCTTCCGTATCATCAACAATCCGCTCTTCATCGGATATTTCTATAATTTGATGTTTTTTGCCGTTCGGCAGTGTTTCCTCATACTGATGATAAAATTCAGGAAAGCTTACATATTCATCAATGATATAACGTTGTTTATCGCCACGCGGTACAATCACATCATTAATGTATAGTCTGCCTTTTTTCACTTGAACTTTATCCCCCGGCAAGCCGATAATACGCTTAATAAAATCCGTATGCGGATTCTTCGGAAATTTAAAAACGGCCACATCGCCTCTCTGCGGCTCGGTATACCAAACTCGGCCATTAAAAAGCGGTAAGCCGAAAGGAAGCGAATATCTGGAATACCCGTAAGAATATTTAGCTACAAAAAGATAATCACCGACCTTCAGTGTCGGATACATCGAACCTGACGGAATACGAAACGGCTCCATAATAAAACTGCGAATCACCACAGCTATCAAAATCGCCAAAAAAACTGTTTTCAAATTTTCTTTAAATGATTCTTCCTTTTTAGCCGGCACTGTTTGGCTTGTTTTTTGAGAATCTGTTTTTTTGCGCATTTTTATCACGATTATGCCTCTTCGCTGTCAAACTCGTTATAATCCTCACCATCTTCGACTTCATAATTTTCGCTGTCATCGATGAGCAAAAGATCATCTTCTATTTCCGATTTTTTTCTGCGTCCGCGGCGTTTTTTAATCGGCTCACGGCGTTGCATTGCACTGATCACATATTGTCCCGAAACCTTATACAGATCTTTCAAATGATCATTATACATATGGTCACCGTCTTCAATCATGGCAAAATCTATTTCCACATGACGCTGTTGATTCAAACGGCGCGCCATGGTTTCTACCGTATACGGATTAACAATTTCATCGCGACCGCCTTGAACAATCAATCCGGAAGCCGGACATGGTGCCAGAAACGAAAAATCTTTTTCATTAGCCGGTGGTGTAACGGCAATAAAATTATTAATATCCGGCCGACGCATTAAAAGCTGCAAACCGATCCAAGCACCAAACGAATATCCGGCGATCCAACATTGTTTGGCATCCGGATTCATATTTTGCAGCCAATCAAGTGCAACCGTAGCATCCGACAGTTCCCCTATTCCGTTATCAAATTGTCCCTGTGATCTGCCGACGCCTCTGAAGTTAAAACGCAAAACAGAAAACCCTAAATCCTTAAAGCAACTGAAAAGACTATATACGACTTTATTATTCATTGTACCGCCGAACAGCGGATCCGGATGCAAAATCAGCGCAACCGGTGCATTCGGTCTTTCGCTTTTGTAATATCTTCCCTCTATGCGGCCGGCGTGGCCATTAAATAAAACTTCAACCATATTTATACTCTTTAATTTTATATTTATTTTAATATATCGGTTTTATAATTCAATTCATCTGAAATGTCAACTTTGGGAATATAGCACAAAATGATTGCAAATTACAAGATAATTTTAAGCGACCTTCAGGCCATTCTGGAACGCGATCCGGCAACGCACACAAAACTTGAAGCCGCCTTATGTTCTTCGGGTTTCCATGCTATTCTGATCTATCGTTTCTGCCACTTTTTATGGAAACACCGTATGCATCTTTGCGCACGCGTTATCGCGCAATTTGCACGCTTTTTAACCGGCATAGAGATTCATCCGGCAGCCAAAATCGGGTCCGGATTTGTAATTGACCACGGCATGGGTGTTGTTATCGGTGAAACAGCGGAAATCGGCAATAATGTGACCTTATACCATGACGTCACGCTCGGCGGCCGCAAACCATACGGCAAAAAAGGGAAAAAAAGCGAAAAACGTCATCCCAGCATCGGCAACAATGTCATCATCGGCTGCGGCGCACAAATTCTCGGTCCGATTGTCGTCGGCAACAACGTCAAGATTGGCTCCAACGCAATCGTAATACATGACATTCCGGATAACTGCACTGTGGTTAACTCGCCGGCTTATATCATCAAAAAAAGCCAAAACAAGCGCCATATTTTCTGTGCTTACGGCATAGAAGACGGAAACGATAAAATGTCATAAAAATATAACTGACTTTTTATTTTTTCTGTGTTATATTAGCTTTGTTGGGAGGTTTACATGAAATATGTTCTGTTTTTATTGACGGCTCTGTACACATTCAAAGCATATGCGGCAGATACTCTTCCGGCCAATCCGTGGACGGCGGGCAACGCCTCCATCAATGTTTCGGAAGAATATCAAAATAATTTTTATGCCGATTTCAAGAACAAGATGAATAATCTTTTTTCGCACGCACAAAAGGAAAAAAAAGACATTATCATCACTGTTACGCCGTACCGAAATCAAAAAACGGAAGCAGCTCAGCCGCCTGCAGAAAAGAAACAAAAAAGCTCTCCGCAATCGGATACTGGTCTGATGGCCATGTTTGATAATTTAAGAAGCATCGGCTACAATATACCCCAAAACGAATCGTCAGAAATGGATTTTACGCGGTTTCTGCCGGATAACATCACTTTGCCGCGCGAATTGTCCTATGCGATTAAAATCAAAAACATGGTCCATGATTTTGAAAAAAACAGCGGTTTAAATATTCACGATACCATCCAAAAAATTATGCAATAAAAGAAGGAGAAAAGCATTGCAACGTCAACTGATAACTTTAATGACCGTTTTATCAACAATCTCTGCGGTTTCGGCCTATGCCGGCGAAATCACCAAAGTAACCTCCAAACTGGAAAATGCCGAGCAGACGGAAGTTTTTTACATGGTTCCGCCGCAAAAAATTTCCGCCGTTCAATATTCTGCCGAAAAAAACATTCAATACATGCTTGATAACTATTCTCTCGAGCGCATGGCGCAGTATGCCGTCCGCTTAAACCAGGCCGAGATTAAAGCGGCTGAAATGCAAGGCACGCAAATTCCGGCAAAACTGAGCCCAGAAACACTGCAAAGCAAAGACAAAATCGCCCAATATTTGCGTTCTCTTTATCGGTATGAGTATTGATGGATAATGCAAAATTCAAAATTGAAAGTCCGTTTCAGGCCTCAGGCGATCAGCCACAGGCTATACGCGAAATTTGTCAGGGAATTGATCAGGGGCTGAAAAATCAGGTTCTTCTCGGTGTCACCGGCTCAGGCAAAACATTCACCATGGCCAAAATCATCGAGCAATGCCAGCGGCCGGCTTTGATTATGGAACCCAACAAAATATTGGCAGCACAGCTTTATAGCGAAATGAAAGAATTTTTTCCGCACAACAATGTCGAATATTTTGTTTCATACTATGACTACTACCAGCCCGAAGCTTATATCCCTAAAACAGATACTTACATTGAAAAAGACTCGGCCATCAACGAACAGATTGACCGTATGCGTCATGGAGCTACCCGCAATGTGCTTGAGCAACGCGATGTCATTATTGTGGCTTCAGTGTCGTGCATTTACGGTCTGGGCAGTATGGAATCCTATTCATCCATGGTTTTCCCGCTCAAAATCGGCGATGTCATCGATATTCACGATGTCAGCCGCAAGTTATCCGATTTATTATATGAAAGATGCTCGGTCAATTTTGTAAGAAGCACCTTTCGCATCAATGGTGATACCATCGATATTTTTCCGGCGCACTATGAGGATCGTGCTTGGCGCATATCGCTGTTCGGCGATGAAATTGAAGAGATCAGCGAATTTGATGTTTTAACCGGCAAAAAAACACGTCAGCTTGACGAAGTGATCGTTTATCCGGCCAATCACTATGTTACGCCGCGGCCGGCTCTTTCTCAGGCCATGGATCATATCCGCACCGATCTTGACTTGCGCTTGGCTGAATTTAAAAAAGAAAACAAACTGTTAGAAGCTCAGCGACTTGAACAACGTACACGTTTTGACTTAGAAATGATGGATACGACCGGACACTGCAAAGGCATAGAAAATTACTCTCGCTATTTGACAGGCCGTGCCCCGGGAGAACCGCCGCCGACTCTGTTCGAATATTTTCCGAAAAATGCTTTGTTGTTTATTGATGAAAGCCATATTGCCGTTCCGCAAATCGCCGCCATGTACCGCGGTGACCGCAACCGTAAATCAACTCTTTCCGACTATGGTTTCCGTCTTCCATCTTGCTTAGATAACCGCCCGTTGAAGTTTGAAGAATGGGATAATATGCGTCCGCAAACGGTTTTCGTTTCTGCCACGCCCGGTGATTGGGAATTAGAGCAAAGCAAGGGATCTTTTTCCGAGCAAATCATTCGTCCGACCGGCCTTATTGATCCGTTATGCATTGTCAGGCCTGCGGAAAATCAGGTGGATGACTTGATGGAAGAATGTCGAAAAAACGCCCGAAAAGGCGAACGTGTTTTGGTCACGACTTTAACTAAAAAAATGGCCGAAGATTTAACGGAATATTTTCATGATAACGGGCTGAAAGTTCGCTATATGCACTCTGATATAGATACGCTCGAACGCATTGAAATCATCCGTGACTTAAGATTGGGCAAATTTGACATTTTAGTCGGCATTAACCTTTTGCGTGAAGGATTAGATATTCCGGAATGTTCGCTTGTCGCCATCATGGATGCCGATAAAGAAGGATTTTTAAGATCGTATCGCTCGCTTATTCAAACGATCGGCCGTGCCGCCCGCAATGCGGAAGGCCGCGTAATTTTATATGCGGATCATATCACCGATTCCATACGTTCAGCTCTTGATGAAACCAATCGCCGTCGGAAAAAACAGACTGAATATAATCTGGCGCACGGCATCACTCCAAAAACCATCGAAAAAAGCATTTCAGCAACTCTGAAAGAAATGACTGAAACGGATTTTGTAAAAAGTGACACGGAAGATGTGGAAAAAATTAAAAATATCGACAAGAAAATTCGCGAATATACAAAGTTGATGAAAGAAGCCGCTAAGAATCTTGAATTTGAACAGGCTATGATTTATCGTGACAAGCTCAAGGAGTTAGAAACTTTGGCGCTGAAAAATTTATAAGTCTTCTTCTGCATAAATCTCCCCATTATCCCTTCCGCAGCACTACGCATCTTTTTTATTGTCATCGCTCGCACGGCACGCCGTATCTTTTTTTTTATTGTCATCGCTCAAGGTGCGCTGCGCGTCAGGTGCTCAAGGAATCTTATCTTTGCGTAGCACCATATTCATAAAAAAATATTGTCATTCCTGCACCTGCGCTGTGCGTCAGGTGCTCAAGGAATCTCATCTTTGCGTAGCGCTACATCTATTTAATTTGAAGATGCTCTGACCTCGTGTGTTCCACACTCAGAGGTGTGACTTTTGATTAATTGATAAAAAACACTTGACTTTTGCTGCGGGGGGGTAATGTGAAAAAAAATATTTTTTCACATTACCCCTTTTACTTTCTAAGGAGAAAAAATCAGGATGAACACAAAAACAAACCTATTTAACAGAGGCCTGCGGCCGGAGTGTGATGCAGATACGCAGTCTTTTTTAAGCGCCGTGTACAAAAGTGGTACACAAGCGAAAAAAAGACAAGCAGATGCACCGCAATACGGACGCTCCATGATTGAAATGCTGGGTGTTTTAGCAATTATCGGTGTTATAACCGTTGGTTCAATCACCGGTTATAACAAAGCTATGGAATACCATCTCTTCAATATACAACGCGAACAATTACATACCCTATTCAGCGCCACATCCCGTTATATTGATCAACTGCGGATGATTGATAGAGAGAAATATCCAAGCGGCCAATACCCGCTGATTTATGCTTTAGATGCCTTGGGCGAAATTCCGCACGGCATGATTCGTGGAACCCTTACAGAAAAGACCAGGCCAATTTACGATGTTTTTGGTACAGAAATTCAAATCTATTACCATACCACTCGTTATTTGGGTTATATATTCGCATTAGACGATACGGAACATTCTTTTCATATATGCAAAAACATCATCAATGTCGCTAAATCTTATGGATTAGAAATTAATTCTATTTATTTCAGAAATGATACACCTACCGGTTCAGTTTGGAGTTATGGTATTGCCGAACTAGCGGGAAAAACATTAAAAAATGTTACAATTTCCAAAATCAACCAAGCCTGTCGTTTTTGCGCCGAAAAAAAATGCTTGATGTATTTGACTATGAAGTAGCTGCAACTCTATTTTTTCAAATACGGCTGAACGTACAGATCAAACAACTGGCGGTTTTGATCACCCCACCCCATAATATACTTAGGACCAAAGCAAATCAATGGTGTGCCGGCTGAACCGATAATACCATAATAGCGTACAGCTTGAACATATAATTTCATATTCCCCGGCAGACTGATATCACGCGCCACCATTTTGAGTTCAGGATATTCTTTTTTAATGTACTGCGCCGCTTCATGACAATGCGGACAAGAGGTTTGATAGAAAAAGTATATTTCGTCATCTTTAAGCGGACGAACATCACCATCCTGCCCGCAGGCATAAATTCCCAATAGGCAAAAAAAGCCAACCAACCAACTGAATATCCGTTTCATTTTCTACTCAATACAACAATTAACAGCTTTACGAACTAATTTTTTCATTTTAGAAAAAGCATTTTCCGTTTCGGTTTCTTCAACATCTTCTGCGGGAGAAGCCGAATTTTCAACTATGGATGCTTGCGCTTTATCAGCAATTTTTTTAACTTCTTCGACATCAGGTTCAACCCATTTAAGCTCTTTAGCTTCGACCATTCCCATATTCAAGCCCCAGAAAAGACAATAGAGATCATAGGCCGAATTAAAAAGCTTGTACGCCTCTTCATCTCGCCCTAAAGATTGCTGTTTGGTACCGACTTCCATCAAGCGCATAGCGCTGGCAAGCAAATGTTTCGAAATACACCAGACTTCGCCTTCATAGCTCGGAATCATTTTCTGCATCAGGTTTTTACGCATTTCGCGAATTTGCTTAATTAAATCGAAATACGAATTTTTTCCCGTTTTAGCACCGGAAAAAACCAAATGTTCTTCAATTGAAATCAAATTCATAATCGCAATACTTAAATCTTGATCCGAAGATAAATCTTTCGGATTTAATTTTTTTGCGGAATCAACACGTTCAACAAATTCTTTCATTGTTTCGGCTTTTTTCATCATCGTACTCCTTCAAACCCGATCACAGAGCATAACATATGAGTTGCATGTCATATTGTCAAGACAAAGATCTGAGTTATACTCTTTCTTATTGATTTTTTGCCTTTTCTTTTATATAGTGTCAGAAGAGGTGTAAAAGCATGGGATTTTTATCGTCAATTCCTTTTTTATCTGTCGGAAGCGGTGTTTTCGGACTTTCGCTTTCATTGTTGTTAACGGCCGTCATCATGGCTTTATGGACATTGGTTTTAATGATTTTACATCCGCTCCACGCGACACTGTTTGTCATTGCCGCGGTTTTCGAATATGCTTTGATTTATTTTTTCGGTTTTCACATCTGGATTGATTTGATTGCTTTTTTTATCTGCTATATTCTGCTTTTTGCCGCCTACACACTTTTTTTAAGACGCTTTCTGCCTCTGCCGAAAACGGAAATAGAGCTTCTGATCAAGCTGGCACAGATGAAAAATGACAACTTGCTGGATGATGAAGAGTTCAAAAAAGCCAAGAAAAAATTACTTAAGCTCTAAAAATAACTTTCCTGTCCGACGTCATCCTCTTTAATATCATGATCTATCCACAAGGAATTGATAAAAGCCTGTTGACGATCATGCACCGGATCGCATGAAATTGTCTGACCGTCGGCAGAAGTTATACATTGCACACCGACATTAGCCTGCTGGTAGGTTGCATATTTCTGATATATATCCAAAACTTTCGGCAGCATATCTTCCGTTTCCTGCACTTCATCCGCGCAAAAAGAAGATCCGTAACTGATTGCCGAGGTTCCTTTGCGCCCGATATTCAACGTAAAGCAGGTCTGGTCATGACTGACATTCATATTTGCATTACCGGAAAATCCCAATGAATTGGCTTCATCGTCATCTGTAAACAAAACTGCATCGCTTTGTGTGTTGGCATAGGAAACATTCTTAAACTGATCCGTTTGATGATATAATGTTTCGATGTCAAAAATGGCAATAAAATCAGCATTTTCCGCGGAGGTTGCCGTTTTCATCCCGATTTCTCCGAATTTTTGACTCAAGGCACGGCGGATTTGTCCGGCATAAGTGCTGCGTAAATTACTTCTGAAATATATGCTTTGCCCATGAGAATTGCCTAAATTGTTATCAATTTTCAGCCGATACGGATCCTGAGCACAAGAAATAAGCAACAAACAGCCCAAAATTGTCCACATATACTTTATCATCTTTTTCACCAATTCTTTCAAAATTTAAGCCGATCTTTAATCTTTTGTTGTTAAAATACAAAATAGAAGTATTTTTAAATTCGTCAAGAGTAAAGAAATGGATATGCAGAATTGTCAAATTAATCTTTTTGCGTTAACCGACTGTCATCAGGAAGCCAGACGGCAGTGTTGTTTGTTTTCGGAAATTCTCGCACGCGTTGCTCCACAAGACAGGCATACGCTGATTTGCGACGGCGGTGACTTATTTAAAGGTATTTATGACCGGCAGCTTTGCGTCGATAACTATTTAAAACTGCGTCAAGCCCTCCCCCATATCCAGATTGTTCTCGGTCTCGGTAATAATGATTTCGGTTTTAATACGGAAAATTTTAATTATCTGAAAGATACGATAAAAACATTTTCCGCAGCAAACATTCATGTCCTCTGCGCCAATTTGATCGATCTTCAAACCCAAAAACATCCGGACTGGATTAAACCTTATGTCTGTTTGACTATTAATCACAAAAAAATCATGATCACAGCCTTTTGCATTAACCACATCCGCCTCCAACGTTACGGATTTCAGCTGACCGACATTTTGCCGGCTTTTCAAAGTTTAAAAGAGGCTATTCAAACCATCAAACCTGATACGTTAATCATTTTAAATCACGCACTCATGCCCAGCAGTCAACAGCTCATTGATGCGGCCAAAAAAATGAACATACATGTTGATTTAATCATCGGCGGACACGAGCACCAGTCCGTTCAGCCGGATTTTCAAAATCATATTTATTATCCGCAGGCCTACAACAAAGATCTTCTGCATCTGCAGCTTAATTATGAACAATCTGCCCGCCCCGATATCAAATTCATAGAACGTATTGAATGCAGTACTTGTCATCCTGATCCGGAAATGCTGAAACCGATTGAAAAATTTGAACAAGCCGCAGGATTGAATATCCCGATCGCACCCAGCATACTGGATTTGGAAAAACGCTATTCCGATCCGTGTTCCATCGGTACATTTATCACCGATCATATGCGTCGTGCCGCACATACGGATATCGCGCTTTTATCAACCGGATACATATGTTTGCCGCTGCGATATAAAGCTGATAAAATCCTAACCAAACGCGATGTCGAGCGTGCTTTTTCCGCAAATACCCCATGCCAGATTCTTCAGGCAACGGCAAGCGATTTACTTGACATTTTCAACAATGCCGTCCGTAACCGATATAACCCAAACATCAGTAACGCCCGTTTTCTTCAGTGTTCAAACAACATTAAAATTGTGTGCCGCAAAGAGGCTCATATCGGTCAAATCAGTCAGATATATATCAACGATCATCCACTGCTGAACGAACAAGGAAAAATATTAAACGAAACACAGCTATTTTCTTGTGCTGTCGACCCGTTCATCGGTGCCGGCGAGTTAGGATTTGACGCATTTGCGCCATTAAAAAAAGAAACTTTCACTCGAAAGGGCGTCCCCGTCACAATTAAAGAAATCTTTATCAATGCTCTTAAAACTGCCGAAAAAGAATATGCAAAAGGATCAACATATCCTCACTTCCAACTCATAGACGACTGACTACTTGAAAATCGTTTTGTAGGCAATTTTAGCTTGATCGACCGCACTCAGTTTCGGTTTAGGCGAAATAATATCCCAACCGCGGTTTTTCATCATTTCGAACTGGCGTTCACCGATGTTTTTAATCAACCGCAACGGCATGGTTGTTTTTTTGTTCATTCTGTTAAGTAAGCGACCGGCATTCAAAAAATCTTTTTCCACATCCTGTGCCAGCTTCTGTCTGACAAGGATTAAATTTCTGTTTTCAACGACTTGCCGCGGTGCTTCAATATCAATACCGGCTTCAGTCAGCATATCTGCCGTTAAATACAAATGTTCATGCTTTGCATCATCTTTCACATCACGCAATATATAGGTAATCATAATCGCTCGTCCGAGCCGTTTTGCAAGTTCATTGTTCGCGCTTTGATGGCATCCGCCGATAATTCTTAAAGCTAAATTCAGCGGCACAACGGCCGTCCCGTTCATATATTCTTCAAAAACTTCCCTTGTCGGCGCCTGCAAGGGAGACGGACCATTTAAGTAGGCACTGCTCAGCATTTCCTGCCACATCATTTTCGGCAAATCAAAACGCATGCAATTTTTATAAATTTTACGACCGATATTGGTTTGCGGAACTTTCTTATCGTAGATATTATCCAGTTCTTCTTTCCATGCGTGTAAGAGTTCAATTTTTTCAGCTTTCGGCATATCCGAACGAGCAACGCCATCAATATGCCGGCAAAAGGCAAACAGTGTGTACAGTGCCTCTCTTTGCGCTCTTTTCAATCCGCGCATGCACCAAAAAAGTGATGGTTGAGATTTTCTGATTATATCACCTACGGAAAGCATTTATATACCCTTTTGTACAAGCGTCGTACGCTTTTTAATCCACAAAAACTGTATTACACTATATAAAAAAATCTTCAAAACGTCAAGAGGTGTTAAGCTCAGGTGTTTATGATCAGCGTAGATACTCAAAGTATTGTACAGAAATGCCAATTTAAATTTCAATCGTTTGGAAGACACAATCTGCAGCAAAACCGCGGCATTTTTCAACCCGCCTTTAATATGACTGATTTTCTGCCGCGACGATATTTTGATGCGGCTGCCGACATTTAATTCTTTTTCCGTAAGCATAATCCACATCAGCGTCACAATCATTGACTGCATCGGCATATAGGAATCCGGACTTTGATCATTAAGCACCATAATCAAGCGCGCCAACGGAGAAGACGAACTGCTCAGAATTTCAGAAATTTGCATTTCGTCATATATTTCTCTGTTTTGTGCCAAATATCGCCATGCCGGCAACATATCCAACAACAAATACAAAGAAATGTTTTCTTGGACAAAAAGTTTCTGCAACCGCGCCAACTTTGTGCTCGTGACGGTGTAACGGCTGCGCATGGCTTTTTCCAGCAATCGTAATTTTTCTTTTTTCACTTCGGCGGAAACGCGATGCTGCGAATAATGGTTCCACCCTTCCTGCCAAAAGCACATATATAATTCTAAAAATTCCCTGAATTTTTTGGGAACTAAATTTAATATCAAGCGACTATTCAGCATATTTTTTCCGCCACTCATCAAAATCGGCCAAAGCTCGCCGGCAATATGCCTCTTTGCGGTCAGCTCCTTTTATTTTACGAAATTTTCCATTGGCTGTCACCTCTCCTTGAATGGTCGGAAACAGACCAAAATTAATATTCATCGGCTGATAATCCGACGTATCATCGCACAGATGCGCCAACATTGCGCCGGTAGCTGTGGTCCGCGGAGGCAAAGCCGGCTGATCTCCCCGTACAAAACAAGTTGCAAAATAGCCAGCCATCATACCGACATTAGCGCTTTCAACATATCCTTCGCAACCGCTGATTTGTCCGGCAAACATCAAATTCGGTTGTTTTTTCAAACGTAAAAATTCATCCAAAAGTTTCGGACTGCAAATAAATGTATTTTTATGAATACCGCCCAATCGCGCAAACTCAGCATTTTCCAAACCGGGAATCATTCTGAAAATACGCTGCTGTTCGCCATGTTTTAACTTTGTTTGAAAACCGACCATATTACGCAATGTATCTTCTTTATTATCCTGTCGGAGCTGAACAACGGCATATGGTTTCTCCGTTGCATGCGGATTGGTCAAACCGACAGGCTTCATCGGTCCGAACAGCAATGTGTCTTTTCCTCTTTCCGCCATAACTTCTATAGGCAAACACCCATCGAAATAATTCGGCGTTTCAAATTCATGAAACGGCATTTTTTCCGCATTAAGCAGCTCTGTTACAAACTGATAATATTGCGATTCGGACAACGGACAATTAATATAATCATATTGATCACCTTTATCGTAGCGCGATTGATACCACGCTTTCGTAAAATCAATCGAATCCTTATATACCACAGGCGCAATGGCGTCATAAAACGATAATGACTGTCCATCCGTTTTTTGCAAAATCGCGTCAATCAACGCAGCACTTGTCAACGGTCCGGTTGCTATAATTGTTAAAGCAGCATCATTTTCATCCGGTAACGCTGTAATTTCACCGTTTTTAAGCTCGACCAGCGAACTTGCCATCAACCTATCCGTTACCATGGCCGAAAACCCGTTACGATCAACGGCCAAAGCCCCACCGGCCGGAACTTTCGTTGCATCGGCACATTGCATGATCAGCGAATGAAAATGCCGCATTTCCTCATGCATCAACCCGACGGCATTATGTGCGCAATCATCCGATCTTAACGAATTAGAACAAACCAATTCGGCAAATTTTTCGCTCTGATGCGCCGGAGAATATTTGCACGGCTTCATTTCACAAAGCTCAACACGAATACCTCTGCGCACCAGCTGCCATGCCGCTTCACATCCTGCCAATCCGGCACCTATCACTCGTACAAACTTATCATTCATCATCATTTCCTTGCTTTGCGGACAATTTATCCTGTTTTCATCTTTTTGTAAACCATATCCCCTTTCTTATTAAATCTTTTTTAAAAAGAATGTGATAGAATGAGCAAAACGATTGGTGGAAAATATGACTGATTATCAACATAAAAAATTTTTTCTGAAGAGCATTCTTGTTGCTTTTACTGTTTTGCTTCCTGCTTTTCCGGCATTTGCCGATGCACAAAAAGCTGATACTGAAGCAACCGCTCAATCTTTAACATCTTATATCCAAAGCGAAGGATCCGAAAAAATACCTGAAGCGAATGAAACACAAAAAAATCCGGAGCCAGAACAAAAAACATGGCTTAATAACTTAGTCAACACCGTCGCTGAATCTGGATCGAATGTTTTGAATGCAAAAGAGCAGCCGATTCATGTACACCGATCAAACGCTTCCGTATTTGATATTTCCGGCGTTATGCTCCGCATGAATCAGGCACAAGCCGCCTCAGCTCTGCTGAAGCGCGGCTATCGAAAAATGAGTGAACATACGGAGATTCCCAATTTTATCCGCTGGCGCTACGAAGAACTGTGCCGCAATCAAGGTGTTGTCGGTTATGAGCAATTAGCCAGCTGTGTACAGATGATGGCTAAGAAAAACGGCTATATCTACATACAAAAAGAGAGCTATGCCAACTTCCATACAAAGGAAAATATTGAAATTTTCTATACCAGTAATTTCACCGGTAACAAGGTTCATCGCGTCATGTATCAAACCTCGGCCGCCAACATTAAGGGCAATGATGCCAAAGCCAATTACTTGCGTAATATTAAAATTTTCGACTTTTGGAAAAAAATCAATCAAAAGTACGGGGCGCCGGATAATCCGGAACAAATTATGTGGGGACTGGGCGAAAATAAACCTTCTCTGCAGGCGGCTACCGGAAGACTTATTCTGAATGATCCGATGCTCATCGAACTAGACTATACACGTATGTCGCGCGAAGATCAAAAATTTATGATCACGGCCGTTTATACTTTTTAGGAGACACCCATGAATGTAAACTCAACATATCTCGCCGAATTGATTTGCACGCGCATCAGCCACGATCTGATCGGCAATATCGGGGCACTGTCCGCAGCTCTGGAATTAATTGATCAAAATGATAATGTTTTATATGAAGATACAAAAAAAATACTGAGTACGGCAACCCAAACCTTAAAAGCACGACAAAAATTTTTCCGTCTTGCCTTTGGCTTAGACACTAAAAAAATCGATAAAGAAGAACTTTTCACTACCGGAACGGAATATTTACAAACGCTCGGCAACAACCAATATCCGCTCACATTTGAATGTGAAAATTTTTCGCCTGATTTCGCTAAAATTTACTGTTTATGCCTTATGTGCGGTGCTGAACTTTGCATTAAAGGCGGGCAAATTACCATCGGTATCAATAAAGAACATTTAAAAATTTCCGTCATTTCACCGCATAAGCTTTCGGCTCTGAAAATTGAGGCTTATCAAAAAATTATCACAGGCACGGTACCTGAAGAAAATACATCGCAATATATTCAGCTTTTGTATTTAAAAGAAATTCTGGGTGCGGAAATTCCGATAAAGCTGACTGCAACCGAACAAACTTGTGAACTGATTATCGGCTAACCGTTCGGCTCTTTTAATTTTTCATCCAGATACATAATCATATGTTCTCTATATAGCTTACCGAATTGCGCACCGCTGTATTTGTGCAAAATTTTCTGACTTTCCGGCGGCAAATCTTCCAATGTAACACCGGACATAATATCATAAACACGCAGAACTTGCTGGCATATCAGCCGAAAAAAGTCATCATCACAATATGCATTTTTAACTTTCTCCCCATAGTAATCCGCCGCAAAGCAGTGCAGAAACGCCTCTGTTTGCGAGCGATCGCGAAAATTGCCGCTGATTTCTTTTACAAAATCGTATTTTTTAGCCGTTTTCATATCATCAAACTTGCCAATCCGCATATGCTGACGGCAAAATAGTAAAGCAAAACGCTTGTATTCATTCGGAACTTTTAAACGATGACAGGCCGAAGCGATTAAATCAAGTCCGCGCACCTCATGTCCGTAATGATGCGGCAAAATTTCCGGCGGGGTTATGCCTTTACCATCATCATGATGCAAAACCGCCCACTTAACCAAAGCATTCTCGCTACGCGCACGCGTTAATGCACACATCACATGTTTGAAAGTATTTTCCGAGGCATGATATTTTTTCAGCTCCGGTATTGTTCGCAAAATTTCAAGCTCCGCAAACCATGGTTGCAAACCGCCGATTTCAGCCAAACCTTCAAAAAATTTGGCCGAATTCGCCTGCGGTTGCAAAGCTTTAAGCGTTTCCATCCATACCCGTTCCGGCGTCAAGTCGCGAAGCATTCCATCCGCAATCATCTGTTTTAAAACATTTTTTGAATCCGGTTCAATGGTAAAATCAAGCACAGCAGCAAAACGAAAAGCACGTAAAATTCTGAGCGGATCTTGTTTAAAATTTTTTTCATCAATAATCCGAATGGTCTTATTTTGAATATCCTTTTTCCCGCCAAAATAATCAATAATTTCACCGTTTTCTACATCCATTGCCAAGGCATTGCAGGTAAAATCACGCCGGAGACAATCTTCATATAACGTAATATCGGCGGAAAAATCAAAAACAAAATCCGTATGTTTGCGGCCGATTCGCCGTTCTGTACGGGCTAATGCATATTCTTCTTTGGTTTGCGGATGCAAAAAAACGGGAAAATCCTTGCCAACCTGTTTGTATCCGTTTTGGCGCATTTCTTCAACGGTTGCGCCGACAACCACAAAATCCTTATCATGCGGCCGTCTGCCCAGCAGCATATCTCTTATATATCCGCCGACAACATATTCTTTCATTTTTTAAGCATATCTCGTGTTTAACAATGCCAAAGCATCAATTTGCATCACCGTCTTCACCGTCATCCAGAATGATAAACTCGTCACTTCCGATCACATTTAAAACCGTCCGAGCTCTTTCATCAAGCAAATCCAGATCCAAACTTGATGATGACAGTAATTTAACTTTTTGCTCCAATTCCTCACGCTGACGATCATAACTCATATTAATTTTTTCGGCTTCGGCAACTTTTTCCTGAAGATAAAAATACTTCAGCAAACCCCGATCGCCTTTAATACCGAAATAGGCAAAATACGAGCATAAAAACATCAAAAGCAAGATAAAACTTGAACTTTTAGTTTTATTTAATATGTAAGAAAAAAATCCCATCAGCTCCTCATTGACACATTGCCGTTATTTGATCATGTTTTTATTAAAAAAACGTTAGAAATTCAACTTCAGTAAAAATTTTCCATGCTGTTCACAATTTTCGGATTGCGCAAGTCAATAATCTTACCGTCTTTCAGTGTCACTTCTTTATCCATCTTATGCGCCAACTCAATGTTGTGCGTGGCAACGAGCGCCGAAAGACCGGTCTCTTTAACCACATCCAAAAGCGTATAAAAAACATTATCCGATGTATTCGGATCCAAATTCCCCGTCGGCTCATCTGCCAGAAGCAATTTCGGTGTATTAGCCAATGCTCTGGCAATAGCCACGCGTTGCTGTTCGCCGCCGGAAAGCTCCGCCGGACGATGGTCTTCACGTTCACCTAAGCCCAATCGATTGAGAAGCCATCTGGCTTTTTCGGCCGCTTCTTTATATTTAACACCGGCAATAATTTGCGGCAATATCACATTTTCCGCGGCACTGAAATCCGGCAGCAAATTGTGATATTGATATACAAAGCCCAGATAATCACGACGCAGTGCCGTTCGCACGGCATCGGTGCTTCCCGTACAACACTGCCCGTCGATATAAACATCACCATCGGTCGGCTGTTCCAATAAGCCGGCAATTTGCAACAAGGTCGATTTTCCGGAACCGGATGGCCCGATTAAGGCAACGACTTCTTTGGGTTTAATACTCAAATTCACATTTTTTAAAACTTCAAGCACATTATCTCCTTGCTTGAAAGTTTTATTAATACCCTTCAGACTTAATACCGCTTTACTCATATCTCAATGCCTCCGCCGGATCAAATTTAGATGCTCTGTATGCCGGATATAACGTTGCCGTAAAGCACAGCAAAAGAGTCAGAACAACTACGGATAATACCTCATATCCGTCCACCTTTGCCGGCAACTGCGACAAAAAGTATATTTCAGATGAAAACAACTCGCGTCCGGATATTTTTTGTAAAAACTGGCGAATATGCTCAATATTCTCACAGAAAAGCAACCCTAAACTCACCCCTATTGCCGTGCCGACAATTCCAATAAAAGCACCGTCCATAAAGAAAATACGCATAATCATGCCGCGTGTTGCTCCCATGGTACGCAAAACCGCCACATCACGTCCCTTATCTTTAACCAGCATGATTAATCCGGTAATGATATTGAATGCAGCTACCAAGATAATCAGTGTCAGAATCAAAAACATGACATTACGCTCAACATCTATGGCATTAAAAAACGCCGAATTTGACTGTTTCCAATCATAGACATAAGCATCAAGACTTACACTTTTTTCAATCAATGCACGTATTTTAGGAAGTTCTTGCGCTTCTTTTAAGCTAACATCAATAACCGTTACCGAATCTTTCAAACCAAAATATTTTTGCGCGGCATCAAGCGGCATAAAAATATAGTTGGCATCATACTCAAACATGCCCATATTAAACGTTCCGATAACCGTATAGGCTTTGATTCTCGGAACAGAACCGAAAGCCGTAACTTTCCCGTTCGGAGAAATCAATGTTACCTCATCACCGACATAGACACCGAGTTTTTTGGCCAATTTATCTCCAAGGGCCACGACATCGCCGTCAAACGAATCAATATCTATTTGGGCAAACCCGTCACGCATCACTTTTTTCTTCAGAATATCTTCACGACGAATACCACGAACCATAGCCCCTTCCGCCGAGTGCGGAGATGATACTAACAATTGTTTTTCAATAATCGGAATAACCGTTTCTATGCCCGAAATCGCATAAATATCCCGCACGGCATTTTTATAATTATTAAACGGAAATCCGGCTGTTGCAACAATTGAAATATGTCCGTTAATGCCTAAAATTCTATTTAAAAGCTCGGCCTTAAAACCATTCATTACCGACATAACGATAATCAACGTGGCCACACCCAATGCAATTCCGGTAAAGGCAAAACCGGTAATCACCGAAATAAATCCTTCTTTCCGTTTTGCCTTCAAATACCGTCCGGCAGTCATACGTTCAAATTTTGAAAACAACTTTTTTCTCCCATTCCAACTTTCTGAAATCTACCCGTAAAATTTTCTTTTGGCAAGTCCGCTCATATGAATATGCACATTGTCACATCCCGATTCGCTGATTAAGCTTCAAGATATTGATAATAGAAAACACCATATAAAATTGATCAAACACTTTTTCAATTTTCTGCTTATTGAGGTTACTGCAAAAGAATGAATTAGCCTCAAACATATTCTGTCTGGTTTTAATGGCAATCAGCAACTGATTTTCGTAAAAACTGAATTGCACGGTGCGGCCGCCGAACAGCTCTTTTAATTTTAATATTCTTTCCATAAAAGCCGTTGTCAGCAAATAGCGCGCTTCTATTTGATTATCGGAATAAACTTCAAAATATTTTTCAAATTTAGAATCTTCCAAGCGAACAGTCTGAAGGCCTTTCATAAAATTCAGCGCATTAAATATTCCCTTGTCATGCAGAACCACCGTTTGGCCGAAAAAGTTTTTATTCATTTCCAGCATGATGCAAATTCCGCGAAATACGGTATGTTCTTTTTTTCCCTGCGACGTGCGCACAACATTTTTTAATTTTTCTTCGGCGATAGATATATTGACGCCATCGTACTGCCCTTTAAAATAATCATCTCCTACATTGCGGTTGTATGAGCCGAAAAGCTTAGACATATAGAGGACTCGATCACTGATGGTGCCGCCGTAATCATAGCTGAATGTTCCGAAAAATTCAGCAAATTTCGGCATAATTTCCGGTTTCACCCGTGATTTATATAAAAACATCGGCCCGCATAAAACCATAATCAAAACGCCAGAAGAAGACAAAACATATCCGGTATAATCGTGTTCGCCTGCCGCTAATTGGAAATGCGTAAAAACATAGTACAAAACCGCCGGATAAAAGCAAAGTGCCAGCAAAATCAGCACAACAAAAGAAGAAAAATACCTGTGACGAACTTTTTCCTGATCATAAAAAATGCGCTTCAATTTTTGCTCATAATATTCATCAAATTGAGCCTTCATATCAACATATTGCTGATCTTGCCTAAAGTCTTTCATTTCATAATTTCCTATTGTTGCGGCGTTGCAAAATAGCCAGTATATCTTCGGCCATCTCATAAACTTGTTCTACTTGATTATACGCCGCATCAAAGCGATTTTTGTGAATTTTTTTACTCCAAATGCGATAATGATTGAAATAAAAACGGCTGTCACTCATGACAATATCCATACGGTTTCGTTCAATCTGAACATATATTTTTTTAGCCTTAAAAGTCTCTTTCAAGTCGAGCAGCGCTTCAAAAAAACGAGAACAAAGAACATCTTCATAAGCATTCTGACGCACGGCAAAAATATTAAAAAAATTCGCCGCCGGAATATTTATATACGGCCCGATCACACGCAAAGGAGGATATTTCGTGCGCGAATATTTGCCGCGTTTTTCAAACAGCATAATTTTATCCTCAACAACCTGCGAAAACGTCAAAGAAATAAAAGTCCCGATTATTTTCGGTTCCGTACGCATAAAATGCCAAGCACAGGTGTGAGCATGATGGATCAAATCACCTATCGAAATTTTCACACCTAAGTATTGTTGCGAAACATTATTGATCATATTAAATTTCTTCCGAGCCGGCAAAAGTTCTGAAGATAATTGCGGTGCATTTTGCTTATATTTCCATGCACCGAAAAAACTCAAAAAAACACTGAATATATCCGTTTTCGGCAATTTATGATAGCTATACAGCGGAAACACGACAATTGCCACTCCCGCGGCCATCACCAGAAACAACTGCGTTACATTGAGCGGATGATGATGTAAAATGACATTAAACAAAACAATCAGCGTATTGACGGCCACCAAAAAAATCATCGTCCAAAAGAAGCACCAAAATCGCCCGAGATACTTTTCTTTCTGTTTATTTTGTGTTATCACCAGCGGTTCGATTCTTTTCTGAAAGAACAGATCGAACTTTTCTTTTTTTTCGTCGTCAGGAAGTATTTTATCCGACATATCTTTTTCTCTATTTAAAGTAGTCTTGGCTGTTGATCGGCTTTCTTTCGACATCGTTTATTTCAAAAAACGGAAAATTTTCGTAAGTAATGTTCAAAAAGTTGGCAACCAAACTGCTCGGAAAAATTTCTACGGCATTCTTCAAATCATTAACATTCGCATTATAGAAGCGCCGTGCCGCCGCAATATGTTCTTCAACTTCATTCATACTTTGCATGGCTGTAATCATTGTCTGATTAGATTTCAAATCCGGATAATTTTCCAACGACACTCTGAATTCACCCAATTTTTGATTCAGCAAATTTTCAATTTCCATTTTTGTTTTCGGATTGGCCGCAAAACTGTTTTGCATGGCACGTGTGCGAATTTCAGCCAGCTCAGACATCAGCTTTTTTTCGTGTTCCATAAATTTGGCAGCCATATTCAGCAGATTCGGAATCAAATCGTATCTTTTTTTGAGTTGAACATCAATATCCGACATCGATTCGTGAACTTTATTGCGTGTTTTGATCAAACGCACATATAACACATAAAAAGCAATAACAACAAGGGCTGCGATTGCCGATATCATATATCCCATAATCATACCTCCGATCTTTTGTCAAAAATTTACCGAAAATGATTGCAACAGTCATTTACTTGTGTTATAATATACGAAAATTAGAAGGAGTCAAGAGATGGAAAATTTTGATAAGCAGCGTCTTAATCTGAGCATGCAAAAATATGAGCAGGCTCTCAATGAGCACAAGAAAAATCAAGAGAAAATTGCTCAACAGCGTCAGAAGATGACAGAAGCGGATCACTTCATTGCCGAACGAAATGCTGCTTTTAATGCCGATCAAAATCCGCCTGTTTCCGGCGGCATCCATAACTCTCAGCCGAAAGATCAAAGCATGGCACAAATCATTCAAAATAAAAGCGGGCGAAACGAACGTACCGATCCAAGAGTAACCGAAACGCGTGAACGTCGCCGCGTCCGTTCGCTAGAACGCGCAGAAAGAACCCGTTAAATCTCTTTTTCTCGGCAATTTATTGCTTTGTCAAATCCGATAAGCGCAAGAAAGTCGGCAGTATTTCATATTTTTCACCATAATAGTAAACATACAGCGGAATTCCCTCGCGTCCGTAAAAATTCAGTGCATCGCGAAACATGGGATTATCTTTAGTCAAATCTGCTTTAAAAAGATGAATTCCCTGCTCTTTAACAAACTTTTTAAAGGCGTCGCTGCGGAAAAGAATTTTTTCATTAACCTGACACGTCAAGCACCAATCTGCCGTAAAATCAATCAGGATATTTTCCTTTTCTTGGTGCAAACGTTCCACCTCCTGCGGATCATATACCCGCCATTCCAACACCTCATTTGATGAACTTTCCTGATCGCTAAGCTGTGTAACCAAAATGGAGGTCAGCCATATAGCCGTCAAAAGAAGCGGAATGGCCAATATCATTTTAACCCGCACCATCCATTTGCCGGGCCTAGGCATTATGCGAGCAATCACCTGAGGGAAAACCTCAATCAGCACATAAGGTAGCGCATAACCCAACGCCAACGCTGTAAAAACCGCGATTGTGTCGTGCAATGTACTCATAAAGGCATATCCGACAGCTGCTCCCATAAACGGCCCCGTACACGGACTGGCGACCAAAACGGCAAAAAAGCCGGTTGTATAAGCATTTAATCCCGCCGTTTTGTAAATGAAGCGGTTCGTCAACGACGGAAATTTCAGCCACTCCATCATGAAGAGAAACAGTACAAAGAAAATAACCGCCATTGTCCCGACAAACCAAGGAGATTGAAGCTGAAAGCCCCAGCCGACAGCCTCACCTTTATGTTTCACCATGATTAAAAACACGGCAAGCACCAAAAAACAAGAAACAACGCCTAAAGTATATTGAACGGCATGCTGAACGCGGTGATGATAACTTTTTCTTTTCATTAAGGCAAATATTTTCAAGCTTAAAATCGGAAAAACATACGGCATGGCATTAAGCAGTATACCGCCGACAAACGCCAAAATCAAAACATACCATAATGAAAAATCGGAAATATTCGAATAAATAATATCAGCCAAAAGCACCTTGTTCGGCGTATAAAGCAACGCTTGCCGAAGTTTTTGTTCTCCAACATTATTCCAACGGATTTCCGTTTTCTGGCCTTGGGAATAAATCTGCACACTGTCTTGATCAATCACCTCACGTTCGGCCGGAATAAATTGCATCGTTGCCGCATCAATATCTTGTCGCACTTCAATGCTGTTACGATCCGTCGGACTGACGACTTTTATTTTTTCCGGAAATGTTTGTTCTGCTTGTTTTTTAATATTTTCCCATTGTTTTTTGGAAGCAAAAGATATCTGCGATAGATCAAAACTCAACGTTTCCGGCTTGCATATATCACTGCATTCCACAAAAGATATATTCAGTGTCGTGTGGGCAAAATCTGCCACCAAAATATGATAGAAAGCTTCATTTTCATACACATATTCATTCATCATTTCATACATGCGGCGAACTTGCGGAACACTCTGATTGACTACCTTAAAATCAGCATTCGATGAAATTTCCGTCGCCTGTCCGATTTCGCCCGGATTTTGCCAATATATATGCCATCCGTCTTTGACTTGAATACGTGCAATTATTTCATGCTGTTCATCAGCAAACAGCTCAACATCCGTATTTTCCGTATGTTTAACGTTCTCAGAGGCGCTTACCGGCACACTCCAAAATAAACAACATACAGCCAAAAATAAAAAAATCTTCCTCATGCGCATTCACTCATTCATGCTATATATAGCCTGAAATCATAAATAAAATATTAGCAATTTTATTTTTTCAGCAATTCGGAAAAACGCCCGACAATGCGCTCAAACATATCAACCGTCAAAACGTTGGTGTTTATGTTATAACGCGAGGTATGATAGGAATCCAAAAGATACAGACTGTCGCTCAGAATATGCAGCGCCCCGTGCGCAAACTTAAACTTGGATTTTTTTAAGCCCAGTGCTTGCAAAACAGCACCATGCGAAACACCGCCCAGTGACAAAATCAGCTTCAAATTCGGCATAGAAGCTATTTCCTGTTGCAAAAATTCCCGACACGCCGCAATTTCATCTGCGGTCACCTTATTTTGCGGCGGCACACAGCGCACGGCATTCGTCACACGAACATTGATAAGCTTAAAGCCGTCATCTTTATGCTTTTTATATTCTCCGGCGGCAAAACCGAATTTAGCCAACGCCGGATACAAAATATCACCGGCATAATCGTTCGTAAAAGGTCTGCCTGTCTGATTGGCACCATGCAATCCGGGAGCCAATCCGACAATCAGAACGGCCGCACTTAAATTTCCGAAAGATTCAACCGCACCATTGTGATAATGCGGATATTTTTGCTGATTCTGCCGGCGAAATTCCACCAGCCGCAGACACTTTGCACATTCTTTCAACGGACACAACATCAAATTTTCAACTTTCTGTTTTTTTGTGTGCATATGAGGCTCTCCTGAGGCGATCATTAATCGCCAACCCCAAACCGTTCATCGGTATCGGAGCGACGGCAATTTTTCCGCTTTCGGTGCGCTCATCTGCCAACCGCAAAAAGGCAAAAAGATTAGCGGCAGCTTCGCGCAAATCACCCGACGGGCTTAAATTCAGATCACCCTGATAGCCGGCAAAACCGATGTAAAATTCATCGGTCTGCGGCTTATCAACATTGATGCGCAAGGCATTCTGCGGTGCATAGTGACGAAGCATTTGCCCCGGCGCACTCGGCAAATCCGGCGTTCCGTCGGATAATAAAATTTTTTCATGTAAAAATTCTTCCAAATCTTCTTTGGGTGTTCCGCCGGCACGCAGCAAAACCGTCTTACGGCCGCTCAGATCAATAATGGTTGATTCGACGCCGACCTGACATGCACCGCCGTCCAATATCATATCGACACGATCTCCTAACCCTTCATAGACATGGCGTGCCGTAGTCGGACTTATGGATTGATATTTGTTTGCCGAAGGTGCAACAATCGGTGTTGCGCTTAACTTAATTAACTCTAATGCTATCGGATGATTAGGCATGCGTACCGTTAGAGTCGGCAAGCCGGAACAGGCCAAATCAATGCTTGGATTATGATCGATTCGTTTTAAAACAAAGGTCAATGGTCCGGGCCAAAAATGCTTAGCTAAGGCAAAAACACGTTCGTCCGTGGCCGCATAACCCCGCAAAAACTCAACATCGGCAATGTGCGAAATCAAAGGATCAAAATGCGGACGCTGTTTTGCGGCAAATATCTTCGCCACGGCTTGAGAATTATAAACATCTGCCCCTAAGCCATAAACCGTTTCGGTCGGGAAAGCCACCAATCCGCCGTGCTTTATGACCGCCGCGGCTTTTTGCATATTTTCCGAACTATATGGGAATATATTCTGACAATTATCCATAACAAATTTCCTGCAAAGCGGCATCAAGATCATTTTCTGCAAATGTTTCCACAATTTGCAATGTATCTCTGTCAGCGATCTGATATTTTTTTTCCGTAAAATCGAAGCACAATAAATCCGTATCATTATACCCGAGAACGATGCTGTTTTTCGGTTTCGGTGTATCTTCATTGCGATCGACAATATCTAAATCATCATCTACGGTAGCTCCGAAAAAATAGACGCGATCACTCTTAAATCCGTTATATCGGCGTAAAAACTCCACATAAGACTTAGGGATAAAATCGGCTCCCGAATTAACCAAAATTTTTTGCGCCACAATTAAGGCCTCCGCTTCAAGCGCTTCTCCTTGCTCAAAAGTCCTGTTTTGCAAAAATTTCTCAAATTTTTTGAATTCCATTATCTTCCCTGATTTTGCTTTCTGGCGATTATTGTTGCTTCTTTCTTTTGCTTTTTACCTTTTTTCTGCGGCGAACCATAAATCTGCGTCACGTATTTTTGACGTAACATTTCCATTTCATCATAGCTGACTGCATTCTTAAGATCTTGTTTACGCCGTTTCAAAAATTGCGGAGTTTTTTCCAAATCACAGAAAATCCCTTCTTTTTCAGCATTCAAGCCAAACATTATTTTTAAGTGTGGATCTGTAAGTTGTATATGCGAAAAAAATTGCCGATTGTAAAAAATATTGGTTAACTTGTCATGGGAATTATGCAAAACTTTATTATGTATTTTATCCAGCACAAAAACGCCGCTGTTCGGATAATTGGCCGCAGCAATCGTAGGAAGTGAGCGAGCAAGAACCACATGCGACAAATTATGATGAAAATGTAAGTTCGGCAACATTTTAGCATAAACAGGATCGCCATTGGGCGTTCGCGCACGCAGAAGTTCCAGTTGTTTATGGTCAATCATATAGTCTACCATCTTGGTTGGAATCGGATCACCGACCTTAAAAGCGGAAATATCAAAACCGTTCTGTTCCATATCATCCAAAATTCTTTGAGTATAATTCATTTCCGTCGGTACAACCGATGCCGGTGACCACACACCGAAACGCTCTGCCGCATGACAAATTGACTTAACACAGCGGATATCGTAACCCTGCTGTATCAATTTTTCTTCAATTTGCCCTCGACATTGATGCATCACATCTTTTAGAATCTGCTGTTTGATACCTCTATTACCGGGCATAAACGAAGCTACTTCCGATTCGTTATCCCTTTTAAAGGTATTATACAATGCATCAAAAAAGTCAGTAACAGTCATCACCTTTAATGCCAACGGATGAATGCCTTTTTTTTGCATATACTGTTTCAGATTGCGTTCGATATTACGATAGCTTTCAAACTGACGAAAAACTCGCCACATAGGAGATGTCCGCATATCATAAGCTCTCGAAGGATATACCCCCAGATTTTCCTGTCGGGTGAAAAATTTATATAACTCACTCAGTTTATCCTTTACTGATGGGCGATTAAATGTTCCCGAACATTCCGCACGAAGAATTCTGCATTCATCGGCACTGATCACACCGCATTCACCGGAAACAAGTTTGGCACGCATATTATCTAAGATTTGTTTGAGCCGATTAGCCGCCAGATAGCCGATGTCTTCATCGTCCTGACAGAGTTTGACTTTGCCGTTCACATCGATCAGGGTATATAATCTGGTAAAAAGGGAAATCTGTTCAGACAAATCTTTGCGATCGAACATTTTTGCAAATTCATGCGGCTTGTACAATAGATCTGTTTCTTCAGGAGTTAATAAGCTTCCAATGCGGTCGCGGTTTTCCGTCTTTGTCTTAACAAGACCATGTTTCCATGCATAATCGCTTCCCGGATGTTTTTTCTTGCGTCCCATACTATCCCCTTTTTCAACATTTTGTCTAAGTATATACTGAAAATTTAAGAATGTCTATTATTTTTTCCATAAAATTCATATTGCAAAAAAAATATAAAGTAATACAATCTGTTGTGTGATTTTATGAGGAGGAAAAATGGTTGAATTTACAATAGGACGAAACATTAAAGGAAAAGATCATAAACTGATGATTGCTTACACCGCGAAAGAAATCCGCGCGTTTTTAACCCCGCAAGAGCTGGAGATTTGTTCTGATTTGCGCCAAGCCAAAGCAGGCGACAAGCTTTTGACTTATCATATGAACGGTTATCAACTTTTCATCAAACTCGTTAAAAAGAATCTTTCACCGCTTGAATGGCAAAAACTCGGCGCTGAAATTTATGAAAAAATCAAAGATATCCGCGAAATTAAGGTTTGCTTCTGCCAAGAAAAAAATGCTGTCAATGATCTATCACTCGGAATTGAAATGGCGGCTTATCGCTTTGATAAATATTTCACAAAAAAGCCAACCTCATTTTATCCGCAGCTGGAAAAAGTTATCTATACAAACACAGGTCTGAAAGATCTGAGCATGTATAAACCTGTGGCCGCACTGGCACGCTCCATCCGTTATGCACGTGATCTGATCAACGAACCGGCTAATGAGATGACGCCGGAAATCATGGCATCTGACATCAAACGCCTGTCCTATCTTGGACTTGACATTGAAGTGATTGATGAAAAACAGATGAAAGAACGCGGTTTCAACTTGGCACTGTCTGTTGCTCAAGGGTCGGCTAACAAGCCTCGGGTGGTTGTGGCTCAATGGAAAGGCAATCCGCAATCCGACCGGTTCGAAATCGGTTTGGTCGGTAAAGGTGTTACTTTTGACAGCGGCGGCATTTCCATCAAACCGGCGCTCAACATGGGCGACATGAAACAAGACATGGCCGGCGCCGCAGCTGTTATTGCCACAATGAAATCCGTTGCTTTGCAGCAAACGCCGAAAAATATTGTTGCCGTTGTCGGCTTAGTCGAAAATATGCCGTCCGGAAGCGCAACACGTCCGGGGGATGTCATTCGCTCCATGTCGGGACAAACGGTCGAAGTCACCAACACCGATGCCGAAGGCCGTTTGGTATTGGCTGATTGTCTGACTTATATTCAGCAGCAATATAAACCGCACCATGTCATCGATATGGCCACTTTAACCGGTGCAATCGTCATTGCTCTCGGCAATACTTTTGCCGGATTGTT
>JAFVEP010000010.1 GCA_017475935.1 Alphaproteobacteria bacterium | reverse complement strand
AGCATCGTCAATATTCAGATATAGTGCTGCGCAAAGATGAGATCGCTGGACAAGGTGACGCGCAGCGCAACTTGAGCGATGACGTTTTTTCTATTATGTCATGCCAATTTTTCGACAAAGGAGAAAAATTCAAGGCATCTTTAATATTAAGAAAATATAGCGCTGCGCAAAGATGAGATCGCTGGACAAGGTGACGCACACCGCACCTTGAGCGATGACAATAAAACAGATGTATAGTGCTGCGCAAAGATAGGATTCCTTGAGCACCTGACACGGCGTGCAGGTGCAGGAATGACAATATTTTTATAGATATAGAGCTGCGCAAGGATGAGATCGCTGGACAAGGTGACGCGCAGCGCCGCGAAAGGGATGACAATAAAAACAAGACACGGCGTGCCGCGCAAGCGATGACGTTAAAAAAGGACGCGCCGCGAAAGGACGTTTATCGCCTTTAAGGCAGTTTATCGTATTCCTCGTCGCTGACCGGTTCCAACCATTCATTTGATCCGTTTTCGGAAGGAACTTCTACCGCGATATGCGTAAACCAACTGTCTTTTGCGGCACCGTGCCAATGTTTTGTTTCCGGCGGAATATTGACCACATCCCCCGGATGCAATTCTCTGGCTTTTTCGCCCCAAGCCTGATACCAACCGCGTCCCGATGTAACTAAAAGAATTTGTCCGCCTTTGTGGTGAATATGCCAATTATTGCGGCATCGCGGTTCAAAAGTGACATTAAACATCGGTACACCATTTTCGGTGGTGATTTTGTTGAGGTAACTTTTGCCGATAAAATATTGAGCATAGGCGCTGTTTTCATTGCCCAATCCGAAAATAACACCCTCTGCTTTTGTTTGAGAAGCGATTTTCAAAATTTCGGTTATTTGTTCTTCGGTTAAGCCGTTATGTCGGGCAATGGCAATGTGACTGTTTAATTGACTTTCCACACCGTCGCGCACGGCGAGCATGGCAACGGTCGCCAGTTCGCGTGTTTGCCAATCAAGATTATCGCGCGAAAATATGTCGCAGAACAGATGCGCTTTTAAATATTCATCAATGGCCGGTGCAAATTCAAAAAGTTTTCCCTTAACTTCACTGCCAACCAGTTTTGTTTGGTTTTCAGTTCCATAGACAAGCGGCGAGCCTTGCGGCTTGGCAGACGGCTGAGGACCTGTTTGATCGATGTTGCCGCGTTCTTCGACGGTTTGCATTAATGTTGACAAAGCATTCAGACTGCGCGGAAATCCGCAGTAAGCGTAAACCTGCACCAATATTTCTTTATATTCATTAACACTGACGCCGGCATTTAATCCTTTGATCAGAGCGTTTTTCAAGCTGTTTTGATTGCCTTGTGCCGCATATGATGCCGCTTCAACAATGGCTTTTTGCTTGGCTGACAATATTTCCTGTGCCATGGTGTTTTCTCCTGATAATACAAGTATTGCAACAATAGCAATGAAAAGTTTTTTTAACATTTTTAACTCCTTTGATTCGCGGCAAAGTATAGCAAAATTGACGCAAAAGTCAATCAACGAACTGTGAATAAACAAATTTTTTGTTTCGATTTTTAAACCTTCGGATTATATTTATATGTGGGAAAATAGAAGGAGAAACGTTATGGCACAAACATATTTAACCTTGAACAACGGCTTGAAAATGCCGCAGTTCGGATTGGGAGTTTATTTGATTCCTGACGGGAAGGAAACAATTAATGCTTGCTTAAATGCCTTTCAGCTTGGTGTACGTCATATCGATACGGCGCATGCCTATCAGAATGAACGCGGTGTCGGTGAGGCGGTTCGGCAAAGCGGTTTGAACAGAAACGATATATGGATAACCAGTAAACTATGGCCGACAGAGTACGGCGAAGGTCAAACAGCACGGGCTATTGATCGCATGCTCGACCGTTTGCAAACCGATTATGTTGACTTATTGCTTTTGCATCAGCAAGTGGGGGATTACCGCGGGGCATGGAAAGATATGGAAAAAGCCGTGGCTCAGGGAAAAGTTAAATCTATTCGGTCAGATTAACCGCGGCGATTTTTTATATGAACAGTGGATAAAATGGATTAAAACTGGTTTTATGCCGGATATTGTTGTAGCATCAGCCTGAGTGAAATATGGAAAGTCTAACGGATTGAACAAAACCTGGAATTATTTAAATTTAGCTTTTTTTCTGCAATGCCAGCAATATCTGTTGCCGGTGATGCTTCCTTTTTATCTGGCGCAAGGTCTGGATAATCAGGACTATTTGTTTTTTCAATCTTTGATTTATATGTTTTATTTGGTATTTGCCATACCGGCTAATTATATTTCCGATCACTGCTCTAAAAAATATATATTGATCAGCGGTTTTGCCTTGAATCTTCTCCGTATATTCCTGTGGCTGACATGCAGAGGTTATTGGATTGTGTTGTTGGGGGAAATCCTGATGGTGTTTATCAGATTGACAACCACCACGATTGTTGACAGTTATATTTATGAAGCGGCTAAAGAACAAAATGCCGAACATCAACATTTATATGCGTACGGAAGAGTTGTGGCCTTTATGTCTTATGGGACGGCTTTAGCGTCGTTGACAACACCGTTTTTGTATCCGCGGTTCAGCATTTATATGTTACTGATCTTGGAATTTATCTTCACGGCATGTGGTTCTGTACTCCTGTTTAAGCTGCCGAAAACGAAAGTTTACAACACAAGCAAATATTCTTTATCTGAAATGGCTGAGGCGATGAAGTATTTGTGTTTACGACCGAATTTGTTGAAAATATCGTTGATCGTTTTGATTATGTATTTTGCAACCGGTTTGTTTGTCGCAAATTTTCAGCCGTTGATGAAAGTTTCCGCCGTACCGGTATTCTTTTTCGGCTTTGTCTATTTTATGAATCAGTTTCTTCGCGGCGCTTTTTCTCAACGCATATCGCATATTTTGGCCAGAATTTCGCTTGAAAAATATATTGTTTTGGCGTCCGTTTGTATTTTTGTATCAATGTTGCTGATGGCTGTTGCTTATTCCGTTCTTCGGCCTTATTTTTCCTTGTGTGTTCTGCTGATTGTCTGTGTGACCATCGGGATGCAGCTTTCCATTCAAGTGTTTGCCATCAAGGAAATTCATAAATATGCCGTTTCACGAATCAGAGCAACGATCGTATCAACTTTTAATATGGTTTTACGCGGTGCAACCGGTGTGGTTTTGTTCTTTTATCACAAAGTTTCGTCTTTCGGCGGGTACAGCTTGGGCATTTTGCTTTGCGATGTTTTGCTGTTGGCGGCGATGTCGGTTGTTTGGTGCAGATATAAAGGAGTGAAGATAGATCATGAAAAAGGGTAATCGGACTTTGATGAGTGCTAAGATCATTTTTGCTGTTCTTGTGGTTTCGGCAGCTTGGTTTGGGTATAGATATTTCCAAAGAGTTTACTATATGCATCAAACAGATAAGCTGATGGCTGTACGACAGGCTGAAACAGAAAAAGATCCGGAAGTTTCCGTGATTATGCCGACGTACAATCGCGCCGCCTCTTTGCCACGCGCCATCAATTCTATTTTAGCGCAGACTTATCAGAATTTTGAACTGATTGTGATTAATGATGGTGCTAAGGATAATACGGCCGAAATTTTATACCATTATATGCTGAAAGATAAACGCGTTAAAGTGATTAATCATTGGCAGAACAAGGGGATTATCGATGGTTTGAATGACGGGCTTTACGCCGCGCGGGGAAAGTATATCGCCCGCATGGATGATGATGACTTTTCCTATGAAAAAAGACTCGAAAAACAGGTGGAATATTTAACACAAAATCCGGAAATTGCGTTAGTCGGAAGTTTCATTGCTTCGGGAAATCCGGAATATGATCGGCAATGGTCTTATACAAATCCAGACGAAACAAAGTTAATGCACTATCTCGGAGAAACACCGGTGTGCCATCCGGCAATTATGGTTCGTCGTGACTTTTTACAAGAAAACAATATCAAATATCGCCACGATTATATCTATGCGGAGGACAGACCGTTTTACGGCGATGTCTTGGCGGCAGGCGGAAAGATCAGTAATGTGCCGGAAGTTTTATTCCATTTCCGGGTACATTCCAGTAACTCTCATGAATATTATTCAAAACAAGATGACAGCTGTTACAGGTATCACATGGATTATATTAATCTCTTGCTGGACGTCAATATGTTTGAATATCTGGATAAGTGCCGCTTGCTCAGAAAACTCAGTAAATATAATGAGGAGCATAATTGGGTTTCTCCGCAGGCGATTGAAGTGATGCGCAAAAGACATAAATGTGTGGATGAACCGCAAGAAACAGAGGCTGAGCCGGCGTAAAAAATGGTAATTTCATCGATAACGAGGCGTTCTTTTTAGTTTGCACTTCCTGATAAATCGGTCAGTCGCACCATAAAGGCTTTCTGTCAATGTTTGGAATCTAATGTTCTGTAATAATATGATTTAAACATTTTGTATGGGGCTTGAGCTTTGATATTCCATAGCATATTGCCCTTTTGATCAATCATACGTGCCGTGCATAAATTGGCCGATCCGCATCCGATAAAATAATTTCCATTCGGCAAGAGCTGAACAGATCCCATGTACGGAGCGGTGAAGTTTAGAGGAAGAGCATATATGCCGGTGATTTCTTTTTTTGTTTCATCAATTTTGAGACGCAAAATTTGCGCTTTTCGCATATGAGGGTAGCGCATATGGTTGTCAAACATCATCAGTTCGCCCGTGTCCAGAATTTGCGCATCATGCTGGCGAATGAACAAAAAAGGATTCCAATTTTTAAATTCATTAAGCTTTCCGCCCAGTGTCCATAAAATCTCACCGGTTTTGCGGTGAATTTTCATGATATAATATCCCGAAGCCGATGAAACAATCAGATTCTGATCGTGCGGATCTATAAATAAGCTGTTTATGTGAAGGTAGTCCGCGTCCTTTAAGACTTTGGACGGACATCTTTCTATGCAGGCATTTTGCAGTGAGGGAAAATCTTCACTGTTCCAGTCCAGCAATACTTTACCATCCTTCTGCTCTTGCACAACATTATGTACAACTTCGACAAAGAGATCATCAGCCCATTTGACATATTTCACATTATAGCCGACAACAATATAATGGCCGTCATCAAGCATTAAAATAGCATGTTCATCGGCTAATAGAGCATCGTGTGTTTCTGTTTTCAGTAAAGATACCTGATCAATGATATGAAAATTTTCATCCATAATGATATGGTGTCCGCGCATCCAAGCCGAGGATATGCTCGGATCATCTTGAATATGTGTGGTATAACGGATTTTGCCGTTTGGTAAAACAATTTTCTGTAAATGAAAAACACTGCGGTGAATTTGCGGGTTTCCGCGATAAAAGACGATATTTCCGTTCATATCCGTGATCAAGCTGTATGACGGATTTGTTAATTTGAGGCCATGTACGGAAAGTAAAACGTATCCTTCTATTCCGGCTTTGTTATGGACACGGAAGGCCGGAAAATTCATCGGTAAGGTCTGCAACAGATAGCGAACCTTTTTATCGGTAAACTGAATATCAATCGGGATCATTGTTGTTTTTGACAGTTTTGTCAGTTGAAGAGACAGAGATTTGTTGTCAACCGTGACAATAATCGGTCTTCGCGTATTTAAACTGACGGCGGAAACAATGTTGCCGTTATGGAAAACAGGTTCATGATCGATCAATATGGCAGGGTGATGGAAAGGCTTATCAATACGGAAATAAAGCGGTGTAACGGTCGATGCATGGTTTTGTTGCATCAGGGAAAACGTCAACACAATCAAAATAACACAGAGATAAGCCAGTAATTTAAGACAAGTATTTTTCATTTTTTATTTCCACACAATTTGTCTTATTCCATATATCAGATCTGCAACAAAGTCAATGAAGATGAATAAAATAAGTGTTGACAAATGATTTAAGATTGAATATAAGAAGGAAGAATTTTGAAAATTTTTACCGATAATGTATGTAAAAATTTCAGCTCTGAGGAGTCCGTCAGCCTGCGATGTTTCGCTCACTGACGCTGGACTTGTATATGGTGCAATTGATAAAAGGATAGAACGTCAGTGTTTGACAGTTTGACAGATAAATTGGGAAAGGCTTTTGCAAAGATTACATCGCGAGGTGTACTCAATGAAAAAGATATTGATGAGGCAATGCGTGAAATTCGGATTGCCTTGCTGGAAGCTGACGTCTCTTTGCCGGTGGTGAAGGATTTTATCGCTAAAGTGAAAGAACAGGCACTGGGCGAAAAAGTGGTGAAATCGATTCAGCCGGGGCAAATGGTGGTTAAAATTGTTCATGATGAGTTGGTTAAACTCTTGGGAGCAGAGCAAACCGAACTGAATTTCAATGCGCCGGCGCCGGTTTGTTTTTTACTGGTCGGGCTTCAAGGATCGGGAAAAACAACCTCTGCCTCCAAAATTGCACTGAAATTAAAAAAACACAAGAGAGTATTATTGGCATCTTTGGATATTTATCGTCCGGCGGCTCAGGAGCAATTGTCTCAACTCGGGCGGCAAATCGGTGTCGATGTGCTGCCGATTGTGGCGGGACAAAAGCCGTTAGATATTACCAAACGGGCATTGGAAGCAGCCAAAACGGGTGTATATGACTTGCTGATTTTGGATACGGCCGGTCGTTTGCAGATTGATGAGGCGATGATGAAAGAAGCTGCTGAAGTCAAAAAATTGGCTCAGCCGACGGAAGTGTTGTTGGTTGCCGATGCGATGATCGGACAGGAAGCTTGCCATGTGGCTCAAGAGTTCAACGATAAAGTCGGTATTACCGGTTTGGTTTTGACACGCATGGACGGTACTTCGCGTGCCGGCGCAGCGCTGTCGATGAAAATGGTGGCCGATGTGGCAATCAAATTTGTAGGTGTCGGCGAAAAACCGGAAGATTTTGAAATTTTTCATGCCGATCGCATGGCCGGCCGTATTTTGGGGCAGGGCGATGTTGTTTCGCTGGTGGAAAAAGCGATGGAAAATGTCGATCGCTCCGAAGCGGAAGCTATGGCCGGCAAAATGATGAAAGGTTCGTTTGATTTAAATGACATGTTGGCGCAAATGAATCAAATGAAAAAAATAGGCAGTATGGGGAGCATTATTTCGATGATTCCCGGATTGTCTAAATACAAATCTCAGATTGAGGAATCCGGCGTGGGCGACAATCTGATGAAAAAACAGGAAGCTATTATCTTGTCAATGACAAAACAAGAAAGAGCTGATCCGAATATTATTAAGGCTTCTCGCAAGAGAAGAATTGCTGCAGGCGCCGGTGTTGAAGTTCATGATGTTAACGTTTTGCTCAAATCATATGAGCAAATGTCAACACTGATGAAAAAAATGGGCAAGTTCGGCGGATTGGCGTCGATGGCCAAAATGATGAAAATGTCTCCGTTCGGAAAATTTCCGGGTGGGATGAAAAACAAGTTTCCGTTTTAGGAAATAAACTTAATTAAGAAAGGAAAAAAGAAATGGCAGTACGTATCAGACTATCTCGCGGCGGTTCGAAAAAACGCCCTTATTATCATATTGTGGCGGCTGATCAAAGAGCTCCGCGTGATGGTAGATATATTGAAAAATTGGGTGCATACAATCCGTTGTTGCCTCAAGATAACGAAAACAGAGTTGTTGTTGATAAAGAAAAAGTTTCAGCATGGCTCGCAAAAGGTGCTCAACCGACTGAAAGATTGCAAAAGCTGTTTGCACATTTAGGTTTGTGTGAAGCGCCGAAAATGGTTGCTCGTCCGAAGAAGTCTGCGCCTAAGGCAAAGGCTGTTGAAAGAATGAAAGCCAAAGAAGAAGCTAAAGCTGCTGCAGCCGCTGCTGCTGCCAGTGAACAGGAAGCTTCTGCTGAATAATTTTCAGTAACGTAAAAATTAAGTGTTATTTTGAGTCTGGAAAAACACATGGTCAAAGATAGAATATGCATCGGAAAAATAGTTGCGGCTCACGGAATCAGGGGTGAAGTGAAAGTGCAAAGCTACACGCAGAATCCTAAAAATCTCGACAAGTACGGCCAAACGGAAAACGATGATGCATCGAAATCTTTTGAACTGAAAGTGTTGGGTGTGACCGCTAAAAATGTGCGTGTGAAGATTAAAGGTGTTGATGACAGAAATGCCGCAGAAGCCTTGATCGGAACACGGCTCTTTATTCATCGAGATAGACTTCCCGAATTGCAGGAAGAAGAGTTCTATCAGACTGATATTGTCGGTTTGAAGGTTCTTCTGGCCGAAACAAATCAGGAAGTCGGTCATGTGGTCGGATTTAGTAATTTCGGCGCCGGTGACATTATTGAAATTAAAATAAGCGGTCAAAAAGAAACAGAAATGTTGCCGTTTACAAAGCAATATGTTCCGGTGATTAATATTGACGAAGGCTATGTTGTTGTTTCGTCTGAAACGATGCAATATGACGAGGTTTAAGTCATGCTGAAAGTTAAAGTTTTGACCATTTTTCCTGAGATTTTCCCCGGTTTTTTGGCAACGTCGCTGACAGGGAAAGCATTAAAAGAGGGCTTATGGCAACTTGAGGCGATCAATATTCGGAATTATGCCTTTGATAAACACGGTTCTGTTGACGATACGCCGTGTGGCGGCGGTGCCGGAATGATTATGCGGCCGGATGTTTTGGGCGAGGCGATTGAACAAAATTATCGCGGCGGAAAAATCATTTATATGAGTCCGAAAGGACAGCCGCTGACCCAAAAGACAGTTCATCGGTTGGCTAAGGAAAGCGATTTGATGATTGTGTGCGGGCGTTTTGAAGGTGTTGATGAAAGAGTTATTGAAGAATATAATATCGAAGAAATCAGCATCGGCGATTACATTTTAACCGGTGGGGAACAAGCGGCTATGATTATGCTTGATGCGGTTGTTCGTTTGCTTCCCGGAGTGTTGGGAAATTCCGAATCGATTCAAAACGAAAGTTTTGAGCAAAATTTGTTGGAATATCCGCAATATACTCGCCCGATTAAATGGAAAAATCGTTCGGTTCCGGAAATTTTGCTCAGCGGACACCATGAAAATGTCGCTAAGTGGCAGCATGAACAGGCTCTTCAAATAACGAAAATAAGACGGCCGGATTTATTGGAAAAAAATCTTGATTCTCAATAGATTCTGGTGTATAGAAGAAACAAATTAACTTAAAAGGTAAAGAAAATGAACATTATTGAAAATATTGAAAAAGAGCAAATGGAAAAGCTTTTGGAAGGCAAAAATATGCCGATCTTTAAGCCGGGTGATACGTTGCGCGTGCATACAAAAGTTAAAGAAGGCGACAGAGAGCGTATTCAGGTTTACGAAGGTGTTTGCATCGCTCGTAAAAATGATGGCTTGAATTCTTCTTTCACCGTTAGAAAGATTTCTTTCGGTGAGGGCGTTGAACGTGTATTTCCGTTATATTCGCCGAATGTTGCGAAAATTGAGGTATCTCGTGTCGGTAAGGTTCGTCGCGCAAAATTATACTTCTTGCGCGCTCTCCGCGGCCGTTCGGCTCGTATTGCCGACGATTTGTCCGTATCGGTTAAAGACGTTAACAATCCGAATAAATAAGCTTTGAATTGTTATTTTTAGAGAGGCTTTATGCCTCTCTTTTTTTGCGTTATGTTTAGAAAATATTAAGCAAAATGTTGTTTACTGATCTGAGTGTGAATATAAAAAAGGAAAGGCAAATGATGAAAGATAAGATTGTGACTGATTCGCTTGTACCTATGGTGATTGAACAAACGCCGAAAGGTGAACGTTCATTCGATATTTTTTCACGGCTGTTGAAAGAACGTATTATTTTTTTGACGGGCGAGGTTAATGATGAAGTTTCATCGTTGGTTTGCGCACAGCTTCTGTTTTTGGAAGCGGAAAATCCGAAAAAAGATATTTTCTTATACATTAACTCTCCAGGCGGTGTTGTGACTTCCGGTATGGCTATATATGATACGATGCAGTATATATCATGTGATGTGGCGACAATTTGCGTCGGTCAGGCTTGTTCGATGGGCTCTTTTCTTTTGGCCGGCGGTGCGAAAGGAAAACGCTATTCTCTGCCGAACTCGCAGATTATGATCCACCAGCCTTCCGGCGGTGCGAAGGGACAGGCTGCCGATATTGAAATTCAGGCCAAACTTATTCTTGATTTGAGAAAACGCTTGAATGCGATTTATGCGCAAAATACGGGGCAGAAAATTTCCGTTATTGAAAAAGCTATGGATCGGGATAATTTTATGACACCTGAAGAGGCATTGAATTTCGGACTGATAGATCATATTATTGCAAACAGAAATGAAATAAAGTAGGTGAATGATGAGTGACATGGAAGATGATGTTTTGCACTGTTCGTTTTGCGGCAAAAGCCAGAAAGAAGTAAAAAAATTAGTGGCCGGCCGCGGCGTTTATATATGTAATGAATGTATTGACGTGTGTCATACGATTATGGAAGAAGAAGTGTCGGCTGAAGAAGCAAAGGCGGAGGGAAGTTCCGCACCGCTGATGAACAGCTTGCCGACACCATCTAAAATTAAAGAATTTTTAGATGAGTATGTCATCGGTCAGGATTATGCCAAAAAAGTTTTGGCGGTGGCTGTATATAATCACTATAAACGCTTGAATAATCCGAATAAAGACGAAGTCGATATTACAAAATCAAATGTTATTCTCATCGGTTCGACGGGGTGCGGCAAAACACTTTTGGCGCAGACCTTGGCGAAAATTTTGAACGTGCCGTTTGCTATTGCCGATGCGACAACGCTGACCGAGGCCGGTTATGTCGGTGAAGATGTTGAAAATATTGTTTTGAAGTTGGTACAAAATGCCAATTACGATATTGAGAAGGCTCAGCGCGGCATTATTTATATTGATGAAATCGATAAAATTTCCCGCAAAGGCGACGGGCCTTCCATCACGCGCGATGTATCGGGCGAAGGTGTTCAGCAGGCTCTTTTGAAGATTGTTGAAGGGACGGTTGCCAATGTTCCGCCGCAGGGCGGACGAAAACATCCGCAGCAGGAATTTTTACATGTGGATACAAAAAACATTCTCTTTATTTGCGGCGGAGCGTTTGCCGGTTTGGAAAAAATTGTGGAAAAACATGGCTCGGAAAGCAGTAACTCCATCGGATTCGGGGCTAAAGTCGAAAAAGATGAAAAAACTGTCGGACAGATTCTTAAAGATGTTCGTCCGGAAGATCTGGTTAAATATGGTCTTATTCCGGAATTTACGGGACGTGTTCCGGTGATTGCAACTTTGGATGACTTGGATGAATCGGCCTTGGTAAAAGTATTAACGGAACCGAAAAATGCGCTTGTCAGCCAATATACGTCGCTGTTCGGTATGGATGATGTTAAATTAACGATAACACCTGAGGCATTAACAGCCATTGCGCATAAAGCAATTGAACGCAAGACGGGAGCGCGCGGTCTGCGTGCCATTATGGAAGAAATTTTGATGGAATGGATGTATGAGCTTCCGGATAAAGATGATATCAGTGAAATTATCATTGATGAAAAAGTTGTCGATGAAAATGCCAAACCGAAATTGGTCAAAGATAAATTGAAAAAGTCAGCTTAAAAAAATCCCTCGATTGAAGTAATCGAGGGATTTTTTTAACTTATAAGATCTAGGTCTTTTTTGAGTCCGCTGTAGTAGTTGATGTAAACATACAGCGATCCACCATAAATCAGCGGAAAATAGAGGACACATAAGAAGACCACGATCATGAAATCTTCATTTCGTGAGCACTGATCCACTAAAAGCGGCATCAATTTGTGCATGTGGCCTGCGACTAAGAGAAACGCTGTCAACAAAAGACCGCCGCCCAAGCTGATGACAATGTCCTTCAGAGAATGGCGGAGGGTTATGGCTAACACAACGCACACGCACATCACAAACCCGCAGAAGGCGAGGACTAAGATGTTTTCACTCACACTCGGCAGACCAACGGTCAGATACTCCACCGTACCAAACACTGCAATGGCAATGATGATACATAATGTAATTATTCCACGCATATTATAAAAATTTAGGTTATGGTCAAATTATAGACGAAAAACAAAAAAATGCAAGTGATTTTTTGATCTTTTTGGAAAAAATTTATAGCCATATTATGAAAAAAAAACAACTATTTGCACCATCGCAGACACGGCAGAGTTCAGAGATTTTAGCCGGATTTAAGTCGCGTATGCATCGTATGTTTCCTCCGCAATATTTGTCGCCGTAATAATAGTTGGTATAAGAATAGTTTTCATCAGTCATTTTCCCTACTTCCGTTATCCACAAAAAAGAATGATATGGTTTAATCACTTGATAGAGATTAACGCATTGTTCATGAGGATTATCATTGGCAAGATAAATTTTGAGTCCTATATATTTCTGTGTAAGATGGAAATACAGATACATTCTGTTTCCGAAAACGTCGTAGATGTAATTAGAATTATCTTGGATCATTTCTTCGGGGATCCATCCGAAAGTTTTAAAAATAGGCATCAAACCACCCGAGGGGAGATTTGGTGTATTGATGTTGATTATGTCGTGATTTGTTTCGGCGGCACTCAAAATATAGCTGATTTGTTCACGCTGTTTGTTCAAAAGGTGGCGGCGCATGGCGCGGGAGTAGGCGGTGATTGAGCCGACGGTCAGGACACCGATGATGGCCAATACACCAAGCATCTCAATCATACTTCTTCCGTATTGCGGCACATACGCTTGTCTTTTTTTCGCTTGTGTACCTCTTTTGTACACGGCGCTCAAAAAAGACTGCGCATCTGCACTACACTCCGGCCGCAGGCCTCTGTTAGATAGGTTTGTTTTTGCGTTCATTCTGATTTTTTCTCCTTATGTGGCAAAGGGGTAATGTGAAAAAAAATATTTTTTTCACATTACCCCCCCGCAGCAAAAGTCAAGTCTTTTTTATCAATTAATAAAAAGTCATGCCTCCGAGTGTGGAACACACGAGGTCAGCGCATCTTCAATATTTTTTATAGATATAGTGCTGCGCAAGGATGAGATCGCTGGACGCACGGACACGGTGTGCCGTGCGAGCGATGACGATGAAAAAGAGATACGGACACGGTGTGTCGCGCAAGCGATGACGTTAAAAAAAAGACGCGCCGCGCTGCGAAAGGATAGATTTATTGGTAAGAATCGTGAGTCTTATTTGACAGCAGAAGGGTTGTTTAAGTTTGGTTTTCTGGCGACAACAATATATCCGTAAACCGGTCGTTCGGCTTCGTTGCGTAATATTTTACGATCAATGGAAAGTAACTTTAATCCGGCGCTTTTAAGGACACGCTCCACATAGGAAGGGTTATGCACAAAACGGCCGCTCGGGGCAAGGAAAAAATCCTTCTGATTAAGCGAATTTTCCGAAAATGTGAACACAAATAAACCATCAGGAATCAGAGATTTTGAAACACGGACAAATGCCTTGGCGAGATCGCCGAAATAGGTCCAGACATCACTGGCGACGATTACATGGAAAAAATAATCGGTATTTTCCAAATAGTGACATATATCATCACAGATCAGTTTGGCATATACTTGTTTTGTTTGTGCCATTTCAATCATTTTTTCTGACAGATCAACGCCGATTAATCCTTTGGAAGTGGCGAATTTTTTGATCTTTTCACCGACAAGACCGGTTCCGCAACCGAGATCGGCAATATGATATTTTGTAAATAAAGAGGTTTTCAGATGATTGCAAAGCGCTTGGTAAATCAACGTTGGAGCTTGATATTCCAAATCAGACAGAGTCGAATCAAAGTCGGGCGCGAAAGCATTGAAAGTAACTTTAATAAATTCGGCATCCGATTCTTTTAAAGTGCTTCCGTCAAGCAAAGCTGAGGACATGTGCTGCACAATTTTATTATCGCCGAAGCGTTTCAGCCATTTGGCGGCAAAGGTTTGTGCCAACTCCTGACTTTTTTCCGAATAGCATTCATAAAGCAGATAACCGAAATTTAAATGGGCAGAATCTTGGAGAGGTGCTTGTTTTTTCAAAAACTTCCAAGCAAACAACAAGCAGTTTTCCCAATCATTGATGGCCTTGTACGATTCGCTCAGGGCATTTAATGTTTCCGGTGCATCGTGGTTGAGCTCATAGGCTCGAAGCAACATTGAAACAGCTTTTTCATATTTGCTCATGGCCATCAAAGCATTTCCGGCAATGGTATGTGCGGTTAAGCTTGACGGGTGTTTGTTTAAGGATTTTTTAGCATATTCAAGAGCCAGAACATATTTATTCATGCAATAGTAAGTGTTGGCCAGATTGATCATGGCAATGTAGCTGTTCGGATTGTAATCGTACATTTTTTGATAATAAGCCAGTGCCTGATCATAATTGGCGTTGCAAAAGGCAATGTTGGCCAGATTTTGCCATGCGGCCACGTTGTTCGGAGCAAGCTTGAGAAGCTGATGGGCGTAGTCGGCCGCCGTATCGTATTGTTTCAGTTCATAATATATGGTGGATAGATTTAAAAGAGCCGCTTCCGAGCGTTTATTGATTTTAAGGGCGCTGTTATAAAATTCGATGGCTTCTTCTTTGTTGCCCAAAGCATCGCAGCAATTGCCGCAAAAAACAGCATACTTTTCATTTTTTGGCTCTCCCTGAAACAAAAGATAATAGATTTCATAGGCTTTATCGTACTCTTTATTTCCGAACAAAAGAGAGGCCTGACGCTCTAAATTTTCCACTTTTCCCTCGATTTTTACCCCACCGGAAGAACTATATCACAAAATATTTTAAAATAAAAGGAAATAATCATGAAAAAAAATATTGACGAGTAAAAAAAAATGGTATATAGCAAATGCATTGTAGATGGGGTTGTGGCGGAATTGGTAGACGCGTCAGACTCAAAATCTGGTTCCTTCGGGAGTGAGAGTTCGATTCTCTCCGGCCCTACCATCTGAAAGACTCGCAAAGACAAATGCGAGTCTTTTTTGTTCGCAAGAACATCTGCTCAATAACGGTTGGAGTGAAAATTCTGTTGATTTCTTTCTAACCCTATTGAACTTGTCGAGAATATCGGATAACTATAAACGATCATAGTTAGATTTGTGGAATTGTGCCGTGAAAAACGTTTCGAAACTTAAAAATGCTATTTTGTACGCCGATGCGATGTATGAGGGAGCCGAGCAGGCCGGTCAGCTCGATCGGGTGTATGATGATGCATGTCGCCTGAAAAGTGTTTTAGGTGAACATGAAGCTGAAATTTCCAAGCTGAATAATCCGTTGTGGAACAACGAAGATAAAATCGCCGTTCTGAAAATTTTGGCGGAAAAAATCGGTCTTCATCAGGTAATGTTTAATACTTTGCAACTCTTAGCGCAGAATCGTAAGCTGAATTTGCTGCTTTCGATCATGGATCAGTTTATATTGCGTTATCAGCAGCGCCACAATATTGCACAAATAGATGTTTTGACGGTTGTTCCTTTAACGGATCGGCAAGATCTCTTGTTGAAGGAAAAATTACAAAAGATTTTTCAAAAAGAAGTTATTCTGAACTATGTTATTGATCCGCAAATTATCGGCGGATTGGTGATTAAATACGGAACAAATTTTATAGATAATTCGATTAAGCATAAGTTATGTGCTTTGGAACAACTTATGAAAGGGGCAAAATAGATGTCTGTACAAGCAGATGAAATATCGTTGATTTTGAAAGAAAAAATTGCTGACTTTGATCTGACAACCAATATGGCTGAAGTCGGACGGGTTCTTTCTGTCGGTGACGGAATCGCTCGTGTTTACGGATTGGATAAGGTTCAGCTTAATGAAATGGTTGAGTTTTCTAACGGTACACGCGGCATGGCTCTGAATTTGGAGGAAGATGCCGTCAGTGTCGTTCTTTTCGGTAGTGACGAAGGCATCCGCGAAGGTGACATTGTTAAAAGAACCGGAAAGATTACCAGTGTGCCGGTCGGTAAGGAATTGCTCGGACGTGTTGTTGATGCGTTAGGTAATCCGATCGACGGACTCGGAGCCATCAAAGCTGAGCAGTATAGCAACGCCGAAATTAAAGCACCGGGAATTATTCCGAGGAAAAGTGTTCATGAGCCGGTGCAAACCGGTTTGAAAGTGATTGATTCGCTGATTCCGATCGGCAGAGGTCAACGTGAGTTGATCATCGGTGACCGTCAGACCGGAAAAACCTCGATCATTATTGATACCATCATTAATCAAAAACGTACCAATGATGCGGCTAAAAATGATAATGAAAAACTTTTCTGTATCTATGTCGCCGTTGGTCAAAAACGCTCTTCGGTTGCGCAGGTGGTTAAAACTTTGCGTGATCACGGGGCGATGGATTATACGATTGTGGTGGCGGCAACGGCTTCGGAGGCGGCTCCGCTGCAATTTTTAGCGCCATACGCCGGTACGGCTATGGGAGAATATTTCCGCGATAATGGTATGCATGCGGTGATTTTCTATGACGACTTATCGAAACAAGCCGTGGCCTATCGGCAAATGTCACTGCTTATCCGCCGTCCGCCGGGACGAGAAGCGTATCCGGGCGATGTGTTCTATTTGCACTCACGTTTGTTGGAACGCGCCGCGAAAATGAATCCGGATTACGGATCGGGATCGCTGACGGCCATGCCTGTGATTGAAACGCAGGCCGGTGATGTATCTGCTTATATTCCGACGAATGTTATTTCGATTACGGACGGGCAGATTTTCTTGGAAACATCTTTGTTCTATCAAGGTATTCGTCCGGCTGTTAATGTCGGTATTTCCGTTTCGCGTGTGGGATCGGCGGCGCAGATTAAGGCGATGAAACAAGTTTCCGGTTCTATGAAGTTGGATTTGGCACAATATCGCGAAATGGCTGCGTTTGCTCAATTTTCCGCAGATTTGGATAAGTCGACACGCAATTTGCTGGACAAAGGAAGTAAATTGACAGAGTTGTTGAAACAACCTGTTCATCAGCCGATGGCAACCGAAGAAGAGGTTGTGTCTATTTTCGGCGGTGTACGCGGTTATTTGGCCGATATTAAGGTCGCAGACATTAAAGACTTTGAATCTTCGGCCATTGAACACATGCGCACGGTTCATCCGGAATATTTGGCTGAAATTCGTGAAAAGAAGGTGATTTCACCGGAGTTGGAAGGTAAGTTGTCTGACTTTTATCGTGAATTTGCCGCAAACTATGTTCAAAAGCAGGAAAAGGTTGCATAATGGCCGGATTAAAAGAATTACGCACGAGAATCGAAGCCATTAAGTCAACGCAGAAAATTACTTCTGCGATGAAAATGGTGGCGGCCTCTCGTTTGCGCCGCGTGCAAATATTGGTTGATAAAAACCAAGGCTATTCCGAAAATTTGCGTCGCTCCGCATTGCGGGTGAAGACGGAAATCGAAATGGAAGAAAAAGCTAAAAATATACGCTATGCGCGTCCTGTCTTGCTGAATGAAAAGAAAAATCCGCAGAAATACGATCTATGGGTTTTTTCATCAGACCGAGGATTGTGCGGTGCTTTTAATGCCAATGTGGCTAAAAAAGCGGCGGCGCGTATTTATGAGTTGTTGAGTTTAAACAAACACATCAATGTTATTTGTGTCGGCAAAAAAGCGTATGATATTTTGCGTCGCCGTTTTGCCGATCAAAATGTAACCATTGAGAGATATAATCTTGACATGCATGGTTTGACATATCCGAAAGCGGCCGCTCAGTTGGCCGAAAAGGTTTTGGCTGATTTTTTGGCGCAAAAGTTTGATGTGTGCGAATTTGTGTATGCGCAATTTATCTCGGCTATCAGTCGGAATTTTTTGTGCGAACAGGTCTGCCCGCTGAATTTGAATACCGAACATTTGGACGATGAAGCCTTGAATCTGATTAATCGTTCGGGCGATGCGTTTTATGAATATATGCCGGATAAATTAACGGTTTTAACCAACATTCTGCCGATTTTGTTTAATGACAACGTTTTCAAAATGCTTGTTAATTCGGCAGCCAGCGAGCATGGTGCACGTATGAGCTCCATGGATAACGCAACGCGGAATGCAAAAAAGATGATCAGTGAACTGACACTGAAATATAACAGTTTACGCCAGTCGGCAATTACGACGGAATTGATCGAAATTATTGCCGGCGCGGAGGCAATTTAAAAAACAGGAGATATGATGACTAAAGAGAATGCTTCAAAACAAACAAATAAGATCGGACACATCCATCAGGTTTTGGGTGCCGTAGTCGATGTTAAGTTTGATGATGAAAAAAGTTTGCCGGATATTTTGACGGCACTTGAATGTGATAATAATGGTCGCCGCTTGGTTTTGGAAGTTGAACAGCATCTGGGGGACTATGTAGTTCGCTGTATTGCCTTGGATTCAACGGACGGATTGGTCAGAGGCCTTGAGGTTCTGAATACCGGCGAACCGATTAAAGTACCGGTCGGGCCTGAATTGCTCGGACGCATTATTAATGTTCTCGGCGAACCGGTTGATGAACGCGGACCGGTCAAAAGTGAGCAATATTCTCCGATTCATCGTGAAGCTCCGTCTTTTACGGATCAATCAACCAAAGAAGAAATTTTGGTCACCGGTATTAAGGTGATCGACTTGTTGGAACCATACAGCAAGGGCGGTAAAATCGGTCTGTTCGGCGGTGCCGGCGTCGGTAAAACCGTTTTGATTATGGAATTGATCAATAACATTGCCAAAGGACACGGCGGATATTCCGTCTTTACCGGTGTGGGTGAGCGTACGCGTGAAGGAAACGATCTGTACCATGAGATGATTGAATCCGGCGTTATTGATTTAGAGGGCGATAAGTCAAAAACCGTGTTGGTTTACGGACAGATGAACGAACCGCCGGGAGCGCGTGCTCGTGTGGCTTTAACCGGCTTGACGGAAGCAGAATATTTCCGTGATCAGGAACATCAAGACGTGTGGCTCTTTATTGATAATATTTTCCGTTTCACACAAGCCGGTTCGGAAGTTTCGGCATTGTTGGGACGTATTCCTTCTGCCGTGGGCTATCAGCCGACACTGGGAACGGATATGGGCGCTATGCAAGAACGCATTACATCTACAAAAGACGGATCCATTACCTCTGTGCAGGCCGTATATGTTCCGGCCGATGACCTGACCGATCCGGCGCCGGCAACAACATTTGCACACTTAGATGCAACAACGGTGTTATCTCGTAAAATTTCGGAGCTGGGTATTTATCCGGCCGTTGATCCGCTTGATTCGACCAGCCGTGCATTAAATCCGGATATTGCCGGAAAAGAACACTATGAAACGGCACGCCGAGTACAGGAAATTTTGCAAAAATATAATTCGTTGCAAGATATTATTGCCATCTTGTGTATGGATGAACTTTCGGAAGAAGATCGGCAGGTTGTTTCACGAGCCAGAAAAATCCAAAAGTTCTTGTCGCAACCATTCCATGTGGCTGAAGTTTTCACCGGCTTAAAGGGTGTTTACGTTGATTTGGAAGATACGATCAAAGGCTTCAAAGGCATTTTGGACGGTCTGTATGATGATTTGCCGGAAGCAGCTTTTTATATGGTCGGAACCATAGAAGAGGCAATCGCTAAAGCTGAAAAAATGAAAGAAACAAATTAATGGCTGAAAATGTATTGTTGAAAGTTTTCACACCGGAAAAAACTTTTTTGGAAAAGAAAGTTTACAGAGTTGTTCTGCCATATGGAAAGACAAATCTGACGATTGTGGAAGATCGTGCGCCGACTTCGCTCGTTTTAAATAGCGGGCTGATGCAAATTTTGAATGAACAAGATGAAGTTGTTCAATCTTATTTTGTGAACGGCGGTGTAGTGGATTTTGCCGATAATATATGCAAAATATCAACATTGCAGGCGATTGAAAAAAACGGCATTGATGTTTCTCGCGCACAAGAGCTTATGGAAAAAGAGCCGTTTAATGCGCCCTTTTATGAAATGATTATTAGCTATTTAGAAGCATTTGAATAATCTATTGATACAGAAAAGACCGGCATAGACTGCCGGTCTTTTTTCTATGGTAGACTGCGAAAGTGTGTTTTGCATTCAGAGTTTAGTGCTTATTAAAAAATATAAGATTCTGACAAGCGAAAATTGCTGTCAAAGTATAAAATACGGCCTCGTCAATGAGAGTAAGTGGAACAGTAATCGGAAGAAGCGGATTTTTTTGTGTTTATATGTAATTTAAGTGCAGTTATGAACAGGGATGCTTTTGTATAAGTATTTGAAAATAATAAAAATATCTCGATGAATAAGAAAATACTTGACAAGAGGTCACCTGAGTGGTATAAAAGCCATTAGTTTGAAGCAGAGTATCTGTAACAAACGGAGGGTTGGGACGAGATTTTGTGATGAAATCGTCGTTCTTTTTTGTGTTAATTTTAGAAAACCGTACGTGTAGAAACGTGCGGTTTTCGTATTTTAAAGAGGGGGAAAATATGACCTTATATAATATTGACGAAGACACACAAATTGATGAGTTTGGTGTCAATCAATCAAATTTTTCTTTACGCGATAAGTTAGAATATAATCTCATGCGTGCTAAGGAAAAGGAAAGAAGAAATAAATGTTTACGGCCGCATGCAATTGAGAACAATAAAGCAGATCAGTTAATGCACATGCCACAAACAAAGTGGAATGATATTATCATGGCTGGTGTGACCGGAATGGGTGAAGGAATGGTAACAGGAATAGAGCGTTTTGTCAACGGCATAACAGGAGGTGCATATGGCAATATAATCAACTCAAACTTTGATAATGCTTATACAAATCGCCAACAAGTTTTGCAAGACCGAGCCGATTCTGTTGGTTTGGGAAATGTAAACAGACTTGCAAACACTGCAATTGATGTGAGCGGAAGGCTCATGCCGTTTGTTTATGGGGTAAGTAAAATCAAAAAATAATATTGACTTCAAATCAAGCGCAGTGATAAGCTGGGCTTGATTTGAATATTTTAAGAGGCTTGCAATGTTAAAAACAAAAGAAATTAATAAAAAAATTACTGAGATGTGGCATAATTTAAAAGAAAATATTTATTTTTCCTTTTCGTTTGAAAACAAAGTCGATTGTTGGCAATTTGCAATCTTGATTCTTTTTATTCATGCCATATTCAGTAGTTTCAATTTGTTTTGTAGTTTTCAAAAGCTTTCCCTTATTGCTGGATTGGTTGAATTTTATGGTATAATGGCTTTAATACAAAAGCGGTGTCGGGATTTTGGAAGCAAAGGAACATTGTGGATTTTGGCATATTCTGCGGTTTTTGTTATTGCTCAGGCGTTTTATTTTATAGATCTTAGTACTATCGAAAGATTGTGGAGAAATGTGAGTGTTGGTGCACGGGATTGTCAGCTGATAATTCTGCTTTTGTTATTTTTGATTCCGAGCAAAAAGGATGCGGATTTAAGTTTGCGTAGTCCGTTGTTAAAATATCCGTTTGTGTACGTGGGGATATGTTGGACGCTTGCAATCGGAGCGACTTTGGCGGTAAACCATTATTTTGGTATATAAGAGGTTTTTGCTTATCTTTAAGGACGGCGTAAGCCTCATTGATTTGTTTCAGCTTTTCTTCGGCGGATTGTTTTGTATTAATTTTAGAAAACCGTACGCCCAAGAACGTGCGGTTTTCATATTTTAAAGAGGGGGGAAATATGACCTTATATAAAATAGATGAAGACACGCAAATTGATGAATTTGGTGTCGATCAATCAAATTTTTCTTTACGCGATAAGTTAGAATATAATCTCAAACGAGCCAAAGAAAAAGAGAGAAATCAAAGCATCTATCCGTCCAAGGCGGAAAATTTTGAAAATTTATTTGAAACAATTTTTGCAGATTCAGTTCAAAAAGCGAGACAGCAATGTTGGGAACCGGAGCGGTTACATCGCTATTTTTCACACACAATGAACAATAATATTGTCCATCCGAATCATTATACAGTCGGTGAAATTGCGCAAAGTGCTGCCAGCGGTTTTGGACAAGGAGTTCGTGGTGCGGTAGAACATGCGGTAAACACAGGCATTAAAGGAATATTTGATTCCAGCTCAGATCTTTTTGGCGGAGGATATGAACAACGGCAAAAAGAACTCGAAGAACTGGTCGCGCAGGAAAATCTGCAAAAACCGCTTAAGTATTTGAATTACCTGAATGATGCAACGATAAGTGCTTATACACTGAAAAAATTGGAACCCTTTAAACAAATTCCGGCATATATGCGGATGATGTACCGAAATATGAAATAAACAAAATTTCATCTGTTGACAACTAAGCGGATTTTGATTATAAATAATCACCGCTTAGTTGTAAAAGGAAGTATCATGAAACTCAAAAAAAATTTTGAAGAAGATCTTTTAGTTTCCTGTTTTTCATTTAACGGAACAATCAATCGCTTAGGTTTTTTAGGATTTTTTTTGTTGCTGTCAATTATAAATAGCCATATTCCATATGTAGTATTTCCATTTTTTTCTGTGATAATTTTTTATGCAACATTGGCCGTTACACAAAAAAGATGCCGCGATTTTAATTATAACGGCACAATTTTTATTGTGCTATATTCTTTGATGTATGCAATAATCTTTTGTCATGCATGCTTAGTTCCGAATATTAAACCATTCAAAGAATTTTTAAATAAACACGAATACTGTGCATTTGTACATGATGGTGTTTTGTATACCTATCTTTTTTCTTTATTACTTTTGGCTTTAATTCCCGGAAGGAAGGAAAAGGATTTAACTTTAAGATCGCCGTTACTGAAACATCCGTGGAAATATGTCGCTTTCTGTTACGGTATCTACATTATTTGTTTAGCTGTTCTGATTTATTGGCGTCATAATTATATGCATGATGCTTAACTGACAAAGATTAGAATCACGCATGTTTTACATAAATAAGCGCGATAAGTTGGAATATAATTTTATGCGTGCTAAGGAAAAGGAAAGAAGAAAACATCATGAATATTATATCAGAAACGATAAAGAATATAAGTGGGATATACCACACAAATATGATCACAGAAAAAATAATTTTGTTGCACAAATTCACAATTTTAGAGTCATCAATAAAGAACATCCGATTTCTGCTCCTGTTTCAACTAAATCAACAGTTGCTGATTTAGTTCTCAAACGGGGATTATCCAAAATTCATCCTTTTATAGCAAAGGCGCTGAATGCCTATAATTGGGGATATATGGGTGCAGGTTACTATGATAATTGGCAAAGAGCAAAAAAAGTTGGTATGCACTCGGAATTGGCAGATTTATCCGCTCAAAAATGGAAACATTCGAAAAAAAAACAGTAAGATGTAGATTCAAGATAGAAGCCGAACGATTATGAAGTGAAGAATAGTTGGCACGGAGTATTCCAGTTAAGAACCTTCATCGGTCGGTTGTTAATTTTGTTCTGGATAATATCAATTTGATGTTGAGAAATCAAGTCAAAGT
>JAFVEP010000009.1 GCA_017475935.1 Alphaproteobacteria bacterium | reverse complement strand
TTTGGTTTAAGATTCGAGGCCCCTTGAATTTTTCGCTTTGCAAGCGAAAAATAGGTGTGACTTTATCTGCTTAAAAATATTTTTTTCATATTACCCCCCGTATCAAAAAATCAAGGATTTTTTTTATAAATTAATAAAAAATCTTGCCTCCGAGTGTGGAACACACGAGGTCAGGGCATCTTCAAATAAAAAAATATAGCGCTGCGCAAAAAGATGAGATCGCTGGACGCACGGACACGGCGTGCCGTGCGAGCGATGACAATAAAAATGATGCACAGAGAAGGGAAGGATAATAAAAAAATGGCGTACCCGGCGAGGCTTAAACTCGCAACCTTCGGCGTCGGAGGCCGATACTCTATCCAATTGAGCTACGGGTACGTGATGAATTAAGTTAATATATAAAAAAACACTGCTTGTCAATAAGTCAATTTGTTTTGCTATGATTTTTCGGCGGTGTGTAAGTTCTTTTTGTTTGCTTTTTGACTTGACATTCAGGCAAAATATTCTAAGTTATAGCCAACACTTAATTTATTAAATAGGAGAAAAAAATGAGTGCTATTGTTGATATTCACGCTAGAGAAATTTTAGATTCACGCGGTACACCGACTGTTGAAGCCGAAGTTGTTTTGCAATCAGGCGCTTGCGGCCGTGCAGCCGTTCCATCCGGTGCTTCAACCGGTGTCCATGAGGCGGTTGAACTTCGTGATGGAGATAAATCGCGTTTCGGCGGCAAAGGTGTTTTGAAAGCCGTTGAAAATGTTAATGATCAAATCTATGACGCATTGGCCGGTTATGAAGCTGCTGATCAAATTGACATTGACAACAGAATGATTGAATTAGACGGTACCGAAAATAAAGGTAAACTTGGTGCAAACGCGATCCTTTCCGTTTCGCTGGCTGTTGCCAAAGCTCAAGCTGAAGAAGCTGAATTGCCGCTGTATCGTTACTTGGGCGGTACAATGGCGCGGACACTTCCGGTTCCGATGATGAATATCTTAAACGGCGGAAAACATGCCGATAATCCGATTGATATTCAAGAATTTATGATTATGCCGGTTTCTGCCGGATCTATTCGCGAAGCTATTCGTATGGGTGCGGAAATCTTCCAAACCTTGAAGAAAAATTTGAAAGCGGCTGGCCAAAATACCAATGTTGGTGATGAAGGCGGCTTTGCACCGAATTTGAAATCGGCTGATGAAGCTTTGACTTTCATTGTTCAAGCCATTAAAGATGCCGGATATAAACCGGGTGATGATGTTGTTTTGGCGATTGATGCGGCATCTTCCGAATTCTATAAAAACGGCAAATATGAAATGGAAGGTGAAGGAAAATCTTACACAAATGCACAAATGGTTGAATATTACAAAGGTTTGTGCGACAAATTCCCGATCTTTTCTATTGAAGATGGTATGGCTGAAGATGATTTTGAAGGCTGGAAATTGTTGACAGATGCTTTGGGTGCTCGTGTTCAGTTGGTCGGTGACGATTTGTTCGTAACCAATCCGGCACGCTTGCAGATGGGCTTTGATAAAGGTATTGCCAATTCAATCCTGATCAAAGTTAACCAAATCGGTACATTGACCGAAACATTGAAGGCTGTTGATATGGCTCATCGTCACGGATATACGGCTGTTCTTTCGCACCGTTCGGGCGAAACCGAAGATACGACGATCGCTGATATTGCCGTTGCGACAAACTGCGGTCAGATTAAAACCGGTTCAATGTCTCGTACAGATCGTATGGCAAAATATAACCAGCTGATCCGTATTGAAGAAGAGTTGGGAGATATGGCCGTTTATGCCGGTAAATCTATTTTGAAATAAAAGAGATGCTCCTTGATTAAAAAAATCCCGACGGATGTGCGTCGGGATTTTTTTGTTTACCGTAGGTCTTTACCATTCGGCATCGATATTTTTGAGATCATCGAGATCTTGCTTGACCTTCGGATCGGTGATCTTCAGGACTTTATTTTCAACGGAACCATCGGCGATTTTAGCGCGGATCAGAGGTTTATGCAGAGTCTCGGAATCTTCCTTTAAGACCAAAGCATGTTGCCATTGAAAAACCGCTTCGTTCTTGCGGCCGGCAAACCAGTAGGCATCACCCAGATGATCGTTAATGACCGCATTTGCGGGATTCATATCGCTCGCTCGTTCCAAAAACTCAACTGCCTTGTCATATTCGCCCAAACGGTAAAAAACCCACCCCAAACTGTCAACCACGTGCCCTTCATACGGGTATTGGCGAAAAGCCTCAATAATCATAGACACGGCCTCGTTGATGTTCTTATCGTTAATCAGCCATGTGTAACCGAGATAATTTAAGACATTGGGGTGGCGGTCGCTGAGACGAAGCGCTTCAAGAAGATTTTCTTCCGTGCGCTTTTTATCTCCTAAATGATCGTAGGAAACAGCCGCTGAGTAGAAAATAGGCCAATTGTTGACATCGTTCGGCTTGATGGTTTTAAGCGCCCTTTGGTAAATTCTGATTGCCTCTTTGTGGTTGTTCATACTGGCGGCGATGTTGCCTAAGTTACTTAAAAGCTGCGTGTTGTTCGGATATTCGCGCAACAAGGATTTGATGTTTTGTTCAGCGCGCTTGTAGTCTTTCATGCTGTTTAAATTTTCGATGATTTTAATGCGGGCAATGAAGTATGATCCGGAGTTTTGGTTAACTTGCTCGTAATAACGGTTGGCTTCTTTGAGCAAACCGCGCTCTTCCAAAATGTTGGCTAATGCGATTTTGGCGATTTCATATTCCGGATTCAAAAATGACGAAGCGGCAATGTATACCTGTGCCGATTCTGTGTTGCCGTTGGCAATGCGGTATATGGTGCCGACATTAAACAAAGCCTCAGCTAAGCCCTTTTGCGGCGAATCGATAATGGCTTTTTGATCGGTTTGTCCGGCCTCAATTTTTTTATCAATTTCCGCCAGCAAAACCGCGAGCATGCTGTTGTCGTTATAATGGTGTGAAATTTGACGTGCCATGGCTTTGTCGCCACTGCGAACGTAAAAATCGGTAATGATTTCCAAAAAGCGGAATGTGACATCAGTGGCGTGATTTTTGACAATATCGGCAAAGCATTCGTCGGCCTTTTTTTTGTTGCCCAAATAGTCATAAATCAAACCTTTATGAAACATTTTCAGTGTGGTCAGAGCCGGATCTTTTACAACCGAATCGACACTTTTAACGGCTTCGGCTTCATTTTTTTCACCCGCATAAGCCCATGCGTTGATCAATGGCGTGACGATGTTCTTAAAAACGTTGTCTTTGAGCTCTTTTACTTCTTGGCGTGATTTTGCGTACTCTCCGTTGGCAAAATCATTAATCGCGATAATCAGCGGCGCCAGCGTTTGCTTCTTTCCGTCATCAATTTCCTTTTGGGCATAAGGAGCCGCTTTATCTATGTCGCCGAGCAAAGCATAGATGACATAAGTGGAACGGTTGACCGATTCGTTATCCGGATCTTTGGCCAAAACAATTTTATAATATTCCGATGCTTGATCGAAATCTTGGCGTAAATGGGCGACTCGGCCGGCCAGATAAGCACCGTAGAGGGAATTTGTTCCATAGTAGGAAATACTTTGATCGTCGTTCTTTTTGAATATGAAATTGTCGGTTTTTAAGTAACCGCTTTCATCAAAATGATAATCATGCTCGGCCCTTTTAAAAGGAAAGTCGCCGAATTTGTGCGAACAAGCCAAAACAGTGGCGCAAACCGCAATCACAGCACATATAAATCTGATCATAAATTTTTTCATAACCTTTTCCTAAATCTGTCAGAGGCCTCATTATATATAGTAAATATTATAATATAGTAAACACTCTCTTTATATTGCAAAAAAATATTTATGGTATAAAATAACACCTCAGGAGCTTTATATGGGTGATCCGATTGAAATATTGAAATGGTATATGACGGCGGGTATTGAAGAAATATGCGCTGATTCGCCCGTTAATTTTTTGCAAAAAGAAACCAATATGTCGTCGGTCGGCGGTGAACGTCCGGCAACGAGTGTTTTGGCACAGGCCAGTCAAGCGGCTTATAGCAATGCACGTGATTTATGTTTGCAGGCCGAAACGCTAAGTGAGTTACGCAAAATGGTGGAAAATTTTGAAGGTTGCTCGTTGAAATTTTCGGCCAATTCTACGGTGTTCGGCTATGGTCATGAACATGCTCAACTGATGATCATCGGCGAAGCTCCCGGTGCGGATGAAGATAGAATCGGTCAACCGTTTGTCGGCCGCAGCGGTCACTTGCTTGATAAAATGATTGAGGCTATCGGCTTAACCCGTGAGGCTTGCTATATTACCAACGTTTTGCCGTGGCGTCCGCCGGGGAACAGAACGCCGACAGATGGAGAAGTCTCGGTCTGTTTGCCGTTTTTGCAAAGACAAATCAATCTGATTAAGCCGAAAATTATTCTTCTTTTAGGCGCCAGTGCGGCCAATGCGGTACTCAACAACGGCGAATCTATATCAAAATTGCGCGGACATTTTACGGATTATCAAATGTCTGACGGCTCGGCCGTTCCGACAATTGCCAGTTTTCATCCGGCATATTTGCTCCGTGCGCCGGCGCAAAAAGCAAAGGCTTGGAGTGATTTTTTGCGGATAAAAAAATATTTGACGGAAGTGTGATTTTTTAAGAAAAAATAAATAATGAGCGGATATACTTGCAAAAAACAATACTTGGGAGTGAAAAAATGAGTATATACAATAAAATAATTTCTTTTGGTCTTATGTTGGGCTTGGCAGCACTGATCAGCACGCCTGTTTCAGCTGCAGAAAATGCTGATCAGAAAGCAAAAGAAGAAACGTCAAAAGCCGGTGCGGTTTTGTTTAGGATTGAAAATATCAGGCCGGTGGCCAATGATGATGGCCTAACTTATAAATGTGATTATCTGGTCACAGTGTATAACCGCATGGAAAAAGAGGTCAAAGAAGCAAATCTGAACTTTAACTGGGTGGATAATGTTTCCGGAAAATATGTAATGCAAGACGGAAAACTTCAGACCAAAGAAGGTAAAGATGCGGCGCAGATCGTTTCAACGTCGGTGCAGATTAAAAATATTCCGGCACATCGGCAGAAAAGTTTTGAGCAGAGCATTGAAACGGATAAATGCTTCCTGCTCTTAGATAATTTAAATTATAAAGTTGAAAATTGTGTAACTGTCGGTAATCAGACAGCCATGAAAGACAGTAAAATTGTCGGTAGCGGCGATTGTGCCGGAAATTTCAATTATGTTGATTCAAAAAATCCGGAATATTATTCGGAATTTAAAGATACACCGGATGACGTTATTGAAGATCAGATCGAACAACAGCGTGATCAGTTGATGAAAAAAATCAATGCCGGCTATGATAAAACCGTTGAGTCCTTGAACGCGACCAATGAAACATTGCAAAAAATTGAACTTGGACTTGATTATAAACCTGACGCTGCTAAGGAAAAAGCTGATAAGTAAGAGGTTCGGCAATGAAAAAAATTTTTGGGCTGTGGCTTGTTCTTTTGTTTTTTGCGGTGAATGCCGATGCACAGGTTCTTCCCGGTGCATCTAAGCAGGCGCCGCGCACCAAAGCTGCAGTGCAAGCAACTTCTTTGGCTAAACAGTCTGAAAAAGCTGCTTCGGCAGATGCTTCCGATCAAAAAGAGGAATTTAAAGGCTTTGATGAAGCTCCGGTTAAAGAGAATTTTGCCGGCCGTGCAACGGACAATAAGTATGATAACACGAATCGCAAAGTACTTCACTTTAAAATCGTCGAAGGTGAGGTCGTTTTTGATGATTTGGAAAAACGCGATATCATGATCTTTTATGATAATTATGAGATCCAAAAAGGTATTGACGGAATCGTTCGTTGCTCGATCAGACTTTATGTTCTAAATGATTTAATGACCAAAATTTCATCGCTCGGCTTTAAATTGCATTGGCCGGGGCTGTCTACTTCCGTACAGATGAATCAGGTTAATCCGGGGGTTAAAACATATTCCGACATGACTTTGCTCGGCGATGGTTGTTTGAATATGGATAAAACGCCGACGATTGAGGTGAATCGTTGCCGCGTAAAAGGTATGACGCAAGAAGAATGCGCTGATGCCATTAAGTGGTTTCCGAAATAAAACAGTTGCTTAAAAAAGTCCGCTCGAAAAAAAAATCGGGCGGATTTTTTTTGCCGTATGTTTCGGCAGATGGCGTTCATTGCGACTGTTTCGGCTCTAGAGATTCAGAAAATCCAATTCGGAATTTTTGTTCACAAACATGTCGGCGTTCTCATCCAACATACGGCAAAATTCGGCGATCGGCATTCTTTGATCATAAATATCTAACCAAACGAAATTATCCGCCGAGAGGCCTTGCTCTTCCATGATGTGATGCGCGATCAAACGGCGGCGATCGGATTGCCAAGCATCATATGAAATCTGATCTATGTCTTTGATCTCGGATAAAGATGCCGCTTTAAGACCAAGCAAAGGCAGGCTTTCTTCCGCTCTTTGGACGGCTGCGGAAAATTTTTCCTTAAATGCCCTGTCATAGCGGATAATGGTGTAGCCGGCCGTCTGGCAGTATTTGACTAAACCTGTTGTATGGTTATAGACTGTTCCGACCAGTAAAAACATTTCCTGTTTGCGTTGTTCGCTTTCTATTTGGTTGTATTCATGTATGGCAAATCCGGCGGCGGTTAAAAAAGCACCTGTCAGCGGTAAAATGATGCTGATCAGAATATCTTTGATGATAGGTTTTTTCGCTGAAAGGTTGTTTTTGATACGATAATTTTCAATGCGGAAGGCTTTGATTGTTTGTCGGAAAAGGTAAAGAAGAACCAAGGCGAACAACCAGTGTATCCAAAAATAGGCATGAAGAGCAAGATTTAATATTCCGCCGATCAGACTGAGTGCAACCAAAAATAAAAGCCATCTGTATCCTTTTGTGCCTAAATAAATAACGGGAATGATCACCACCAAACAGCCCCATATAAACATGACCGTGTAGTGTAAATTGCCCTTGAAGCCCAAATCGAGGACGGTGGCTGCGAACAATAAAAGAGCATAGCAGAAAACAGCTCCGAATCGAGTGGATTTATACCATGGAATTTGTGAGTAATTTTCTGCCAAACGACGGATTTTTTCTTGCGAATCCCACAAAAGAGACAACAGTGAGAATGTGCTTTTTTCCTGTTTCTGAGGGGTGATTTCTGTCGACGGGGTAAGTGTATTCGTTTTTTTCACCGATTTCTTGCGAATCGCGGATTTAACTTTTGTTGTTTTTTCTTTAACGGATTTTGTACCTGCGACCGTTTTTTTTGCGGTTGTTTTTTTGGCTGTGGTTTTTGCTTTTTCAGACACTTTTTTTGCGCACATAATCTATCTCCTAAATGTGTGGTTTGATCATTTACTTAGCGCAGAAAAAACGGTGAGTCAACAAATATTGAGGCGTAGCCAATAAAAAACCCGCCATGGCGGCGGTTTTTTTTCGTTGTTTTTAGAAACCTTCGGTATCTAAGCGTTTACGCATCTGTTTGCGGGAACGGCGAATGGCTTCAGCCTTGCGGCGAGCTTTCTTTTCAGAATTCTTTTCGTGACAGCGACGTAATTTCATTTCACGAAAAACACCTTCTCTTTGCAATTTCTTTTTCAAAACTTTCAAAGACTGGTTAACATCGTTTCCGAGTACAGTAACCTGAACCACTTAAATCACCTCATTTCATTTTTATCAGTTTAACATTGTATGTGCATATAATACATTTTTTTTGTTTTTGCAAGCAAAAAAACAGACAATTCAGGCAATAATGTTCGGATCAATGCTTGCTTCGACCTTGCTGATTTTATCGGCCAGACCTTTTTTCATGCTTTTAATTTGCCGTGCTTGAAAAAAATCAATGGTTTTGCCGTTTCTGAGCAGTTTTGCCATATCTGTGTTCAGATGTCTTTGTTCCAACTTGAGTTCACAAAGTAATAGCTGAAGTTTAGCTATCTTGTCGTCCGTGATCATTTTGTTGTGTGTTCCTTTCAAAAAAAGTGTAATAAACTGCATTTTTTATTTGGAAATTCTTTCTCAAAGTTGTAAAGAGTATACAATACTTTATGGTGAAATGCAATTCTTTTTTATGGAGTTTTTTTATGACCAATATCAAAAAAATCGGAATTTTAACCAGCGGCGGTGACTGCGCCGGATTGAATGCTGTCTTGATGTCTGTCGTTAATGCTTCAGCCGAGAAAGGTTGGGAGGTTTACGGTATTCATGACGGAACCGACGGATTGACGAACCGCCCGTTGTCTTATGAAATTCTGACGCCGGAAAATTTTTCGGCAACGCCTTGGCCGAGATTATCCGGTTCGTATTTGGGATCGCTGAATACGGGCGTGAAAGAATCGCAGGAAGTTTTAGCTCAGCGGTTCGGCGAGGGTGTTCGTGAGCTTGGGCTGGACGCCGTTTTAGTGGTCGGCGGCGATGGCTCGATGAACATCGTCAGCGGTTACTGCAAAGCTGCCGGCGTTAAAATGATCGGTATTCCTAAAACCATTGATAATGATACGCCGCTGACTGATTTTTCGGTCGGGTTTAATACGGCGTGCCAAGTATGTACAACAGCCTTAGATGACTTGATGACAACGGCGCGTTCGCATCATCGGGCGTTGATTTTGGAAGTTATGGGGCGCGATGCCGGACACTTGGCGATGCATTCGGCCATTTCCGGATTTGCCGATATCTGTCTTGTTCCGGAAATTCCGTATACATTGGAAGGAATTATCAACAAACTCGAAGCAGTTAAAAAAAGCGGTCGGACAAGTGCGTTGATCGTTGTTTCGGAAGGTGTAAAAACCGAAAAAGGCGAGGCGGTGACCGGCGCGGTGAATATGGTTGGAGAGAAAATTAACGGCGGTATCGGCGATTATTTAAGCGGTCTGATTAACGCCAACTATAAAGGTTTTCAAACGCGTGTGACAAAGCTTGGACATGTTCAGCGTTCGGGAAATCCGACAGCCTTTGATCGCGGTTTGGCCGTCGTTTTAGGAGCATCCGCTGTCCAGCTGCTTGCCGAAGGACATACGAATCGCATGGTTGCGTATTCCGGAGGAAAAATAACCTCGTTTACGTTGGATGAAGTGGTTGAAGCCGGTACAACAGGATTGAATGCAAACAGCCCGTATGTGAAAGCGGCGCGTGCTATCGGTATGTATGTTGGTGAAGAATAGCGGCTGATAAAAGGCCGTGTAAAAAAAGACCCCGCAATTTTCGGTGTCTTTTTTTATTGTTTTGATTATGCTTGAGCTTTTTTAGCTACGACGGATTTTTTAATTTTCTTTGCTTCTTCGGTCAATTTCGTGTTGGATGTTTTTTCCAAGTACGAATCCAATCCGCCGTTGTGCTCGATAGAACGCAAAGTTTTAGAGCAAACTTTCAGTTTGAAAACTTTGTTCAAAGCTTCACTGAACAAAGAAACAACCTGCAAGTTCGGCATAAAACGACGACGCGGTCTGTTGTAGGCGTGGCTGACATTGTTGCCGCTCATAACGCCGGTGCCCAATATATCACATTTCTTAGACATTTTAAAATTCCTCAAATTTAAATTCAACAGTATTGTTACTGGTTAATACATGCATTTGTTTGATAAGTCAAGCAAAATTATAAAAAAAGTGTAAAATATTTAATGAATGCCGGAGGATATTCTAGCGCATGCGAACGGCAAATTCGCTGCGAGCTTGTGTATTTTGGATGCCGCCGCACGCTTTGGCAGCAATTGCCGGCGGAATCGGTGTCGGAACTGCCGAGCCGTTCGGAACACCCACAGCCAGACCGGATGCTCTTACACCGGCCGGATCGTTGTAGTTGACGTATTCCCGAACATCAGATCCGCTGGTAACGGCAACAGCGGCCAAATTCTCCGCATTTCCCCAATCCTGTGAGGCTAATTCGACACATATGCGTGAGGGAAGATTTTTCAGGATGAGAACGAACGTGGACGGATCATTGCGTCCCGCTTCTAAAATCAAGCGGCCGCCAAACGGATGACGCGGGTTATCTTCGGCTGTGGAATCCCACAATTTTTCCGGTAAAATTTTGGCTTTTTTTAAGATGCGCGAGCTGATGCCGGCGTACGAAGCTTGGCGATGATACATTGTGCGTACGGCGGTGGTTATGTGTGTTAATTGAGCAATCAGTTCGTTGGTGCGATGCTTTTCCATGGCCTTGGAATAGCCGGCAATTGAGCCGACAGACAGCATGCCGATGATGGCAAGAACGCCTAGCATCTCAATCATGCTTCTTCCGCTCTGCTTGGATCTGCTTGCAACTTTTTCACTCGTGTACCTTTGGTTGTACACGTCGTTCGAAACTTGCAGCGTATCTCCGGCGCATGGCGAAAGAAGGCGGCCACACTGTTTGGACCTGCCGGTAAAATTTTCTTGCGCATTCCTTTTATTGTTCATCGCTTTATCCCTTTCTTTGTTCTCTAAAAATTAAACTGTATTCCGGGATAAATGTCAAACAAAATAATCGGTTTATTTACCGTCCAAAATGGCTTTGAACAATTCATGCACACTCGGAATGTGATTGTGTCGGTACAAAGGATCCGTGGCAAAACGATAGACATTGTGCCCGGCAAAGGCCAGATTTTTATCAATGTCACCACCATGTCCGATGTTCATAAGCGTATTGTGAATGCAATATGTCCGCGGATCCGGAAGTTTTCCTGTGCTGCCGTTGGCGCGCGACCAAGAAGAAAATTGACATTGCGACAAGCAACCGACACATTCCGCACGCTGTTTTTGCATTTCAAGCCACTCATCAGGCGTTAAGAAAACGAGCGTTTCATCCGGTGTTTCCTTAATCATGGAATAACCGAGATTGCGCTGTTCTTCAACCTGTTTTTTATCTTCCGGACGGATATAAACTGCCTTCAAAGGAGAAATCGGCAGCAACAGGGACAGCTCATCTGTTTTTTGTTCGCTGTATGGGATTTCGGCCTTTTTACGCCGCATCAGATTGCTTAAGAAGCTGTTTTTAATTGCTGACGAGAAGAAGCCCGTCGGACTGAATTTTTGTAAAATAACATCACCTTTTTGCGCCTTCATCATCAGCATTTTCCACGCGTCGCTGATCGGACTTTCTTTCGTGATCATCGGGCGCGTGCCGAATTGAAAAGCGACATTGCCCAGCTCCGGATTGTCGATATAGTCTTGCCAATCACTCAAACTCCAGACACCGCCGGCGATAATAATCGGCAGATCAGCTAATCCGAGTTCTTTTAAAATTTTACGAAGCTCGACCAATCTTTCGTACGGACGCTCCGGCTGCAGCGGATTTTCAGCATTGGACAGACCGTTATGACCGCCGGCCAACCACGGATCTTCGTAGACAACACCGCCGAGAAATTCCGGATATTTGCGGAACGAACGCTTCCAGAGAATGCTCATCGCGCGAGCCGATGAAATGATCGGGTAGTAATAAACCTGATGTTCGGAAGCGATGGCACCCAAATTATACGGCAAACCGGCACCGCATGTTACCCCGTGAATTAAGCCTTTTGCGCCGTCCAGCACACGAGTGATAACCTCTTCGGAATCAGCCATTTCCCAGAGCATGTTGATATGAATACGACCATTGTTGCCGGCAATATCGTGTGCGATTTTGGCTTGTGAAATGCCCCCCTTAACAGCGTATTCAACCATTTCGCGATGTCTTTTTTCGCGGATTTTTTCATGGAAAATTTCCGGAATGATTGTTCCTTCAAGGGAAATTTCCGTCGGACTGACCATGGATATTGTGCCGACACCGCCTTCTTTAGCCCATGAGCCGGAACTTTTGCCGTCTGTTCCGTTGATGCCTTTACCGCCCTCGATTAAAGGGTAAACCATTGCGCCTGATATTTTGAGTTTGTTGACCGTTTTCATTTTCGCCTCCATTTTTCTCCAATTATAATATAAACACTTTTATCCAAAAGAAAAGTAGGCACTTTTCAAACGCTTAGTTACCCAAAGGATACTATTGAAGAAAAATAATTGCTGTCGGCGGCGTGTAATCAGATTATGCAAAAACAGTGTAGATTCAAGATAGAAGCCGAACGATTATGAAGTGAAGAATAGTTGGCACGGAGTATTCCAGTTAAGAACCTTCATCGGTCGGTTGTTAATTTTGTTCTGGATAATATCAATTTGATGTTGAGAAATCAAGTCAAA
>JAFVEP010000008.1 GCA_017475935.1 Alphaproteobacteria bacterium | reverse complement strand
GGGGCATTTTCGAATTAAAAAAACATAGCGCTGCGCAAAGATAGGATTCCTTGAGCACCTGACACGGCGTGCAGGTACAAGAATGAAAATATTTTTATAGATATAGTGCTGCTCAATGATGAGATCGCTGGACGCACGGACACGGCGTGCCGTGCGAGCGATGACAATAAAAAAAAGACGCGCAGCGCACTTCGAGAAATGACAGTAAAAAAAGATACGGCGTGCCGTGCGAGCGATGACAATAAAAAAGTGATGCGCCGCACACCGCAAGGAATGATATTTTCTCTATTAAGTCATGCCTATTTTGTCAGCAGGCAAAATTCAAGGCATCTTCAAATTAAAAAAATATAGAGCTGCGCAAAGATAGGATTCCTTGAGCACCTGACACGGCGTGCAGGTGCAGGAATGACAATATTTTTATAGATATAACGCTACTTTAACAACACATATTCCACGTGATTTTCATCGGCATGAAGAATTTTAAACCGAACACCGTTAATGTTTATGATATCCTGTCCGGTCGGGAACGAAAAACGTTGCGTATAAGTGCTGCCGACAGCCGGCGTGCGGTGGTCGATATATTGAAATGACATAACATTGTTGCGCGCACCGTCATATACAATTTCAAACTGCATCTGCGGATCTGTGGTAAATTGTTTATCTTTTTGCGGGGCAATGGTCAAATCACGCGGCGATACTTGCGCTTTGTCCTTGGAAGCCAAAAATTCATTATTGTAGAGGTAGCCGATCATCGGCATAATCTGTCCTGTCTGGTCAATCAAAATCAGCTGTCCGTTGTGTTCCGGTTCAAAAATCAAATAATATTCACCACTGATTTTGACTTCGCCGATCGGTTCCAGTGACATGTCTTGCGTCAGGTGAATCTCTTTGTTGGTGGTAAAAATAACACCATCCGATTGAGGTGCATACATCCCTTCCGTTGATTTTTGCTGAACGGAATAGGTTTCCGAGTCATACATGCGTTGTCCGTAATTGGCGGCAACCGCCATGTCATACGGATATTCGCGGGTTGTGACGGTTTGCAGAGATGAAGAATCGCTCACCTTTTGCGGCGTTTTGTTACCGTAAAAATTGATCGGATATGTTCTGTAAAAACGTATGTTGTTCAGCCAATAGTTATCGTTGTCGCGTTCAACGAGTGTATGGGCCTTTGCTGAAACGTCGTTGGCAAAGCGTCTAGGGGCAAACGTCCAACCGGCAAAACATTGTGCCGAGTAGGTTACTCCGGCTAAAGACAGTATGGTCAAAAATATTTTTTTCATGATAAGCTCTTTTTAATGGTTTTTGTGTATATACTATGCGCAGTATAATCTCAGTTGGTAAAAAAAGTAATAACGAAAGTAAAAAAAATGAGTCATAATGCCGGAAGTTGTAAAATTGTTAAATTTAAGAAAAATGCCGCTGTTTCAGAGCAACTGCAAGCATTTGCAGATGAGTTTTTTGATGTGGTAGCAATCAATTATGAAGATGACGGATCGGAACAAATGGTCGGTTATATGCGGGAAAATGTTGCCGACGATGCTTTGCCTTTGGCGGCGCGTGAAGCCGGAATTGTCTTGCCGGAGTTTGCCATAGAAGTGATCAGCAGTCAAGATTGGCTGACGGAAAATGTGATTGAATTTGCGCCAGTTGAGGTTGGTCCGTTTTTAGTGTATGGAGTGCATGAAAAAGAGATTGGTCTGCATGGCAAAATCGGTTTGCAGGTTTACGCCGCAACGGCTTTCGGATCGGAACATCAGACAACAATCGGGTGTTTGGAGGCTATGTCCGATCTTTTTGCACAAGGATATACGGTTCATAGCGTTTTAGATGTCGGAACGGGGACGGGGATATTGGCCATCGGCGCCGCAAAACTGTGGCCGGAAAGTGTGGCAATTGCCGTGGATATAGATGATCAGGCCGTGGAAGCTGCTAAGCAAAATGCGGTCAATAATGGGGTTGATGCTAAAATCGGACTGAGTGACGGCTATCAATCTGCCCTTGTGACCGAAAATGCGCCGTATGACCTTATTTTGGCCAATATTTTAGCGCGGCCTTTAATCAGCATGGCATCGGATTTGGCGCATAACTTGAAAAAAGGCGGTTATGCCGTTATATCAGGCTTTATTGAAGATCAGGTTGATTGGGTAGTAAAAGCGCACGAAGAACAAGGGCTAAAGTGCAAAAAAATATATGCCCGTGATGGTTGGCGAATCGCTCTTTTGGAGAAATGATATGAATATAGTTGAAATTCAAGATCAATTAAATCAACAAGGTTTAGACGCCTACGTCGTTATGCATAATAATCGCTTTATCGGTCAGGATATTCTGCCCGAAGAACATAAACTCAAAAAATTATGCGGTTTTTACGGCTCTGACGGATTGCTTATTATAACGGCCGGCAGAAGTTTTTTGTTTGTGGACGGACGCTATGAATTGCAGGCTGATCAGGAGGTTACAAACGCGGATGTGGAAATTGTTCATCAGGTGCCGAACTTTTTGAACGCATGCCGTTTTTTGGCTGAAAGAAATTTGCATCATGTCGGTTATGATGCTTGGTGTATCAGTGTCAATCAGGCGGAAAATGTCAGAAAAAAAATTAAAAACCTGAACCTCGTTGATATCGGTGATTTGGTCGGAGAGGAAAAGCCGAAAAATGTTCAGATCTTTTCGAGAGAGGCGCGTTTCAGCGGTTGTACAGCTCACGAAAAAATTGCTGATTTGGCAAAATGGATCTGCCAAAATGATGCACAATATTTTTTGCTTACCTCTGCGGACAGTGTTTCGTGGCTGTTGAATATTTATGCGCGTGATCTGACATATACACCGGTGGTTCGGGTATATGCTTTGGTTGATATGAACGGTCATTGCGTGTTGTTCGGTGATCATGTTCAGACAGATGATTTGCCGCTATATGACTTTCGGCAAATGGAAAATATGCTGGCAAAGCTGAATAATGTGCGTGTGCTATATGATCCGGAGGTTACACCGGTGAAAATGCTCGGTATGTTTTCGGAACAGGTTGAACTTTGTCAAGCCCAAGACCTTTGTCGCATGCGCAAAGCGGAAAAAAATCCGGTGGAAATTCAAGGGATGATCAGCTGCCATATCCGTGACGGCGTGGCTCTGACAAAGCTTTTACACTGGCTTGAAAAAAATTATAAGGGAAAAACAGAGTGGGATGTTGTGGAAAAACTTCATGAATTTCGTGCACAGCAAAAAGATTTCTTTTCCGAAAGTTTTGCTTCTATTGTCGGTTCTGCCGCCGACGGAGCTGTGGTTCATTATCAGCCGCATGAAGATTCCAGCCGTCTGCTTGAGGAAAATAACTTATTGCTGATTGACAGCGGCGGGCAGTATTTGGACGGCACAACCGATGTGACGCGAACCATTGTTCTCGGTCAGCCGAGTGCCGATATGAAACGCGATTTCACGCGGGTTTTGCAGGCACATATTGCACTGGCACGGGCGAAATTTCCCGAGGGAACAGCCGGTATAAAATTAGATACGCTCGCCCGAGAAAAATTATGGGCGCATGGACTGGATTACAAACACGGGACCGGACATGGTGTCGGCTGCTTCGGCAATGTTCATGAAGGGCCGATTAATATTTCCCTGAACGGCTCCGGATACGGCTTTAGAGAAAATATGGTCACTTCTGTCGAACCGGGATATTATAAAAAAGATTTTTATGGTATCCGCATTGAAAATTTAGTCTATACATCAAAAGTTGAGGATACATTCGACGATGATGTGAACTTTTTAATGTTTCGCTGTTTAACTAAAGTTCCGCTTGATAAAAAGCTTATCGATAAATATCTCTTGTCTGCGGAAGAGCAAGCCTGGTTGAATGAATATCATCAGAGTGTTTATGATTGTTTGACTCCATACTTGAACGAAGTTGAAAAACGTTGGCTTAAAGAGGCTTGTTCTCCGCTCTGAAAAGAGAGGAAAACATGTTTATAAAAAAGGGGCTTTTTTATTTGCTTGCGGCGTCATTGGTTATGTTGCCGATCTATTCGGTTTTTTCGCAGTATATAAATCTGTCGGGGAATAATCCGCATATCCGCCAATATGTGGAAGAAAGCGAGTATAATTGGGATAAATCGATTATCTATGTCTTTTATGGCAATCAGGTGTGTGATAATTGCGCCGATGCTATGACCATGATTTATGATATTTATGAAAATGACTATGCGGATACGTTCAGTCTGTTCGAAATTAATTATCAGGATCCCGGTGAAGATGACTTTGCGGCGGCATATAATTTAACTCAGCCGCTGTCGATTGTTTTGGTCAGAATCAATGACGGTATGGCGCGCGGTTATTATAAAATCGATAATCCGCAAATGTGGATTAACAATCCGGGGCTGTTTGAACGGAATATAACATCACAGATAAATGATTTTTTAGGGCAATAAATTATCTAAATTTTTACCAATTCAGGATAAACTGTCGGGAGACTGAATATGGTGGAATAAAGGGATAATGAGCCAACAACTAAAATATTTATCGCGGATCAGAGATGAGTTTGACGCAGTGATTTGCGGCGTAAACGGTGTTATTTTCAGCGGCGGAAAATTGAATCAGAATTGTATTGATACGCTGATTAAACTTTATCAAAGCGGCAAGAAAGTAACCTTGGCGTCAAATTCCGGACAACGCGTCAATGATTTGTTTCGTGCGCTGAAATATGCTCATGTGCCGATGAATATCTTTTCGGCCATGATTACCGCCGGTGAAATTGCTCACTTTTATCTGAAAAACAATCCATCCCTCGGCCATTCTTATTATAAATTGGGAGAAGAAGATTCTTTAGTCGTTCGCGGATTGGATTATAAAAGAACGGATAATATGGTGATGGCTGATTTTTTGCTCGCCGAAACCCATGAAAACGGTTTATATGCCGAAAAGTATGATATGCTTATTCATCAAGCATTAGATCTGAAATTGCCGATGGTGTGTGTGGGTAACAATACCTTGGTTATTGGGAAAAACGGCGTTGTTTCAAGTGTCGGGGCGTTGGCTGAACAATATGCCATGCTGGGCGGAAAAATTATACCATTCGGAAAACCGGATGTCCGAATTGCGGCTTATCTTACGGAAGAGATGGCCGATGTGTCTCCGGCAAGATGTTTGGTTATCGGTGATTGCATGTCCACAGACATACGCATGGGTAATCAGTTTAAAGCAAAAACGCTGTTGATAACCGCCGGTGTGCATCAGATTCTTGATGATCAATCGCAAAAAATCGATGAGTTATCGGAAAGTTACGGTTTGAACGTGGATTATTATATGGAGGGCCTGTCATGGTAAGGCGGGATCTTCGCTTTCTTATGCTATGGGTTTTGGCGTTGCTTTTGATTATGGTGGTTTTGCGGCATCACGTTGTGGGGTATGCTTGGAGGCGATCTGAAATAGCCGTTGCACAGAAAAGACTGGATTATCAGGTTGAAATTTCAGAAGCAGAATTAATTGATTTTATAAGATTATGGCCGAAATATAAAAAGTTGAATTTGGGCGAAACAGATGATGTTTCGGTTAAAATTGAAAATGACTATTCGTGGAAAAACTTTTTGTCGTCGATCTGGTTTTTATATCATAAATGGGATCCTGAGCGTTTTTATTATGTCAGAGAACGGGTTTTGTATGTGTTGCAAACTCTTGATTCGCAACGCTATTCTCAGGCAGTCATTCAAGCGCTTGTCCATCAAAAGGATAAAACCGCGCGTGAAATGGTGAAACTGCAGCGCCAGCATTTGAAAGCCGAACAATTAAGTGCCGAGGAAACAGCTCTTATTTCTAAGTATAAAGAAGATCTGAAAGAATTATTGAAATAACCCCTTCAAAAGGTCGAATTTCTTTTGATTTCGGTTCGAAAAAAGCTTCGGCGGAAATTTTTATCTCATTATTAATAAATTTATAACTTTATGATTTTATCTTTAACGTGAATAAATAGGTGAGATTGAATATGAAAGTAAATGAAATTTTGGATACGATCATTAATGCCGACAGCATTGAGACAATGAATCGTATGGAAGAAAAATCCGTGGATATGATTTTTGCCGATCCGCCGTATAATATGCAGCTCGGCGATACGTTGCTGCGCCCCGATAATACGGTGGTTAACGGTGTGACGGAAGAGTGGGATAGTTTTGAGAGCTTGGCCGCTTATGATGAGTACACAAAACAATGGTTGGAAGCGGCAAAGCGTGTTTTGAAAGACGACGGCTGTATATGGGTCATCGGCTCGTATCATAACATTTTTCGCGTCGGCTATATCTTGCAAAATTTGGGATTTTGGATTTTAAATGACGTTGTGTGGAATAAAACCAATCCGATGCCGAACTTTAAAGGAACACGTTTTACCAATGCGCATGAAACGATGATTTGGGCGGTTAAAAATCCTAAAGCAAAATATACATTTAATTATGAGGCAATGAAAGCCTTGAATGATGATACGCAAATGCGCAGTATTTGGGAAATTCCGATTTGTACGGGTAAAGAACGTTTGAAAAATGAAAACGGCGAAAAATTGCATCCGACGCAAAAACCGGAAACCTTATTATACAGAGTTTTACTCGCCTCCACGAAAGTGGGTGATGTGGTGCTTGATCCGTTCTTCGGAACGGGGACAACCGGTGCGGTTGCCAAAAAAATGGGGCGGCATTTTATCGGTATTGAACGGGATAAAGATTATGTTGCCGGCGCCCGAAAGAGAATTGCCGAGGTACAGCCGCTGACAGGTGAGGCCGTTGAATATATGGTCAAGAAAAAAGTTCAACGCATTCCGTTCGGTGCTATTATAGAACGCGGTATGCTGCATCCGGGGGATCATTTGTATGATGCCGGCGGGGCGCAAAAAGCAACAATCCGTGCCGATGGATCAGTTAAAAGCAATATTGCCGAAGGTTCGATTCATCAGGTCGGTGCCGCCGCGCAAAATGCATCGGCATGCAATGGCTGGGAATATTGGTATTATCGTAACAACGATAAAAAATTGGTTTGTATTGATGAACTGCGCAGACAAGTTCGTCTGGAGATGTATGGAGCTGAATAAAAGTGCCGAAACCACAAGCCGGAGAAAAAAGAAAATATCGTACGCCGGATCAGCTCGATCGAAAAAACGAGCGGCAGGGATCCGGTTACTATGCGGCTATTGATTTAGGAACAAATTCATGTCGCTTGGTGATTGCTCAACCGACACCGAGTTCGTTTCATGTGGTGGAAACTTTTTCTAAAATTACCCGTTTGGGCGAAGATATTATTCATGGAAATATGCTCACAAAACCGGCGGTGAAAAGAACACTGGCGGCTTTGCGAGTCTGCCGCGCGATCATAGATGAGTATTCGCCGATCATTCGCATGCGCTTTGTTGCGACGGCGGCGTGCCGCAGAGCGCTGAACGGCAAAGAATTTGAAGAAGCCGTTGAACGCGAAACGGGACTTGATATGGAAGTTATATCGTCCAAAGAAGAAGCCAGATTGGCGGTTGTCGGCTGTATGCCTTTGCTGAACCGTATGTTAAAAAGAGCGCTTGTCTTTGATATCGGCGGCGGATCGACGGAAATTTCACTGGCCAGAGTGACCGAAACCGGAAAAACATTTATTGAAGGCTTCGTTTCTCTTCCTTATGGCGTGGTGACAATATCCGAAGCTTTTCCGGGTAAAGAGATGACCAATTTGGCTTATAACACCATCGTTGATCGTACGCAAAAAATTTTGCAGGAATTTGAGGAAAAATACCATATTGCCGAGGCGATCAAAAATCAGGAAATACAAGTGATCGGAACGTCGGGAACTGTGACGGTGCTTGGTGCCGTACACTTGAATCTGCCGCGCTACAATCGAGCGGCTGTCGATGGTATAGCTTTGTCCGGTGCTGATGTCGAAAAAGTTATTAATCGCATTAAAAATATGGGCTATGAAGGTCGCTGTCGGCATTCATGTATCGGTAAACAAAAGGCTGATCTGACGATTTCAGGTTGCGCGATTATTGAAGCGCTGTATTCATTTTGGAGTATTTCGGAAATTACCATTGCCGATCGCGGTATCAGAGAAGGTATTTTGCTGGATATGATCCATCATCAAAAAAATAATTATTTTCGTCAAGACGGACGTTTTCGCAAAAGATTTAAAAAAGGGCGTCAGTATGCAGGTAAAAAATTTGGCAGCCATTGATTTGGGGACGAATGATTGTCGATTGGTCGTCGCAGATCAAAAAGGTAAACGTATTTTTCGGCAAACCGAACAAGTTAGGCTTGGCGAGGGATTGGCTAAACAAGGAAATTTTTCCTCTCAGGCGATGGAACGCGGATGGCAGTGCTTGGCGCAATATGCCCGTTTGATGCGTGAAAATCATGTGGATCGTTATCGGGCGATTGCCACGGCGTCATGCCGAATGGCCGAAAACAGTGCGCAGTTTGTGCAAATGGTGGAAGAACTGAGCGGTATCAAACTTGAAGTTATTTCACCGCTGGAAGAGGCCGTTTTAACGCTGAAAGGTGCTTTGCTGAATGCTGATCGGCAAAAACCATACGTTTTGGTTTTTGATATCGGCGGCGGATCAACCGAAATGACATTGGCTACCAACGAAGAATGCCCACGGATTTTATACACGGTTTCCATTCCGCTCGGGGCGCGTACGGCAGCGGAAAAATATGATATTTTGGAATATGACGATGCAAAGGTCATCAAATTGCAAGATGAAATTAAGCAACACGTCCAAAGTTTCTTGATCAATGCGGATTTTTTGCGCTATAAAAAGCAATGCCATTGCTTGGCAACTTCAAGTGTGCCGCTCAGGCTGGCTTCCATGATTGAAAACAGAAAAACTTATGAAAGAGATGAAGTTGACGGCAAAACATTTGCGATTGATCGTTTTTATGAGGCGATCCGTCAGGTCTATCACATGACTTTGGTCGAAATGGAGCAAAATCCGCATATCGGGGAAAAAAGAGCGCCGATTTTTGTTGCCTCCTGTGTTATTTTTGCCACAATATGCCGAATTTTGCAGATTGATGCGCTGACCTCTTCGCTCAAAGGAGCGCAGGAAGCTGTTATTATGGATTTGGTGTCAAATGAAAAGGCAGGTATAAAATGGCAAAGCTGACAAATTCGGCCAAACAGGTTCGCGGTCGCAAAATGCTTTCCGTCAGGGTGAAAAATGCAAAATATAATTCCGTTTCATCCAATCGGTGGTTGCAACGACAGCTTAACGATCCGTATGTGGCTGAAGCAAAACGCATGGGGTATCGTTCTCGGGCGGCTTATAAACTGATTCAGCTGGATGAAAAATTCCATTTTTTGGGCAAGGGAAAGACGATTGTTGATTTAGGGTGTGCGCCGGGAGGATGGACGCAAATCGCCGCGCTGCGTAATAAAGGCAGCGGTCAAATAATCGGCATGGATCTTTTGCCGACGCAAGCGATTGACGGTGCTGTTTTGCTGCAACAGGATTTTACGGAGGTCGGTGCGGCAGAACGTATCAAATCAATGCTTCACGGTGCGGCAGATGTGGTGATGAGTGACATGGCGGCAAATACCACAGGTGTGCAGAATGTTGATCATTTGCGTACACTTGCTTTGGTTGAAGCGGCGTATGCGTTTGCCAAAGAGGTTTTGGCATCGGGCGGTATTTTTATTGCTAAAGTTTTTCAAGGCGGAACTGAGGGTAACTTGTTGGCAGATATGAAAAAACATTTTGCCAAAGTTACCCATTTTAAACCCGATGCCAGTCGTCAGGATTCGGTTGAAATGTATGTGGTTGCCGTTGGTTTTAAACCGGCGGCGGAAGCCTAAGCATTGTTCGGCTCAAGCTTGCAAAATTGTCTGAAATAGAAGTATTCGGCAATGCTGATAACCCCATAAGCACAGATATAAAATCCGACGGTTGCGACCAAAGCCCATTCACCGAACATCGGATAGTTTAGAATTAAAAATGCCAGAAAAATGCCGAGAGCACCGCTTAAAGAACTCCATAACCATGGCAAACCCAGTTTGTAATCCGTTATGCTGGCAGAAACCTGCATGATGCCGGAGGCCAAAAACCATAAAGCAAAAAAGATCGGGAGCGTTTCCGCGGTTAAGGCTAAATTGGTTAAGAAAATCAGACCGATGAAAATATCCAAAAGTCCGACAAGCAAATACCATCCCGATGATTGCGTAAAGGAAAAAGAGACGTAACCGCAGCCTAAGATGAATAAAATAGCACCGATGTAGACGGAAATAGCTAAAAGCGAGGGCAGCGGATTGGCCCAGACAATGATCCCCAAGACCAACATAATTATTCCGGCAATTAAATGCCAAATACTGCATTTTTTTGTAAGCATGTCTTCCTCCTGTTAAAATGTATCGGAAGAATACATATGCACGAAAGTTAAAATGACAAGAGCAGGTATAAAAAAAGGTTTGTCATGTTAACAAACATGCAAACCTTTTTTTATACGTCGCAACTATCCGTACGCTTATTTTCGGTTTTACGGACGATCGGCGGATAAGAAATACCGATGGCTTCCAAGCCTTTGTCAAGTAAAGTCAGCGGATCAAGAACAATGCCTAACAGAAAGAGAAAAACACGTGAGAAAAAAGGTTTTTCTAACTTTCGGTCACAGGCTTCGGCGATCAAACTCCAGTGCTCCATAACAATGATTTTTGGTGATACAATTATAAAATGATAACAAGATGATACAACATATTGTGTATTTGTCAATCAAATTATTTCATTTGTAAAATAAATTCTTGCAAAATTTTTTAAAATAAAATATAATCCCGACAGTTTTGTGCAGAGAGCAAAAATCTGTTTCTATTATTCGGTGAATTGGGGCGAGAGGGTAATAATACCAAGGGTTCAAGCCAATTCATTTCTTTTGAGTTTAAAAAGGTGAAACCTTCTGTGGACGGGATTGATTTTTTCATAAGAATTGTCGCAGAATCAATATGTTAGAGGATTAAAATACATGAAAGAGTCTTATACGAGCAAAAAACGTGTAAGGAAAAATTTCGGCCGAATCGATGCTGTGATGGATATGCCGAATTTAATTGACGTTCAAACCGGTTCTTATTCCAGTTTTATTAATAATGTAGATGCTTACGGCGAACATTGTGAGTTCGGGTTGGAAGAGGTCTTTAATTCTATTTTTCCGATTAGAGATTTTTCTGACAACGGCGAACTTGAGTTTGTTAAGTATGTTTTGGAAGCTCCGAAATATGATGAAGATGAATGTATCCGCCGCGATATGACTTACGCAGCTCCGGTTCGGGCTACATTGCGTTTGGTTGTGTGGGATACCGATGAAACAACCGGTGCGAAATCGATTCACGACATTAAAGAGCAAGACGTTTACATGGGTGATATTCCGTTGATGACGGAAAAAGGTACGTTTATCTTCAATGGTACGGAACGTGTTGTTGTTTCGCAAATGCATCGTTCTCCGGGCGTTTTTTATGACAGCGACGGCGGCAAAACCGTTTCTTCCGGCAAAAAGCTGTTTTCGGCCAGAGTGATTCCTTATCGCGGTTCATGGCTTGATTTTGAGTTTGATGCCAAAGATTTGATCTATGCGCGTATTGATCGTCGCCGTAAATTGCCGGTGACCTCAATTCTTTATTCGCTTTATTCAAAAGAAACAGAAGAAAAAATTGCCGGACTCGCAAAAGAAGGCAAACAGATTGCTCTTGAAGATATTAAGGGGATGGATAAAGAAGAAATCCTTAATTACTTCTATGAAACGGAAACATATTTGGCAGATAAAAAAGCTTGGAAAATCAAGTTTGAACCGAGCCGGATGAAAGGTGTGAAGTTTGATTTTGCGCTGGTGAATGCCGCTAACGGGGAAACCGTTTGGGATGCCGGTAAGAAATTAACTCCGAGAACAGCCCAAAAATTGGCTGATGAAGGCTTGGAATATATGGCTGTTTCGAAAGATCAGCTGTTCGGAAAATTTTTGGCGAAAAACATCGTTATTGCTAAAACAGGTGAGGTTATTGCCGAAGCCGGTGACGAAATTAATGAGGAATTGCTCGCTAAATTGGCTGAAAATAAAATCAAGGCCGTTGAAGTTCTTTACATTAACGGTTATGTCGGCCCGTATATCCGCAATACGTTAGCGGCTGACCGCAACAGCAATCGCCAAGAGGCTTTGTTCGACATTTATCGCGTTATGCGTCCGGGAGAACCGGCAACTTATGAAGCTGCCGATGCGTTGTTTAACCAGCTGTTTTTTGATGGTGAACGCTATGACTTGTCAGCTGTCGGCCGTGTGAAAATGAATGCCTCATTGGATATTTCGTTTGATGAAGCACCGGATACATGCCGCGTTTTGCGTAAAGATGATATTTTGCGCATTTTGAAAAAATTGATTTCCATCCGTGATGGTAAAAATGAAGTAGATGACATTGATCACTTGGGAAATCGTCGTGTACGCAGTGTCGGTGAGCTGATGGAAAATCAATATCGTATGGGCTTGCTCAGAATGGAACGCGCTATCAGAGAAAAAATGAGTGCGGAAATTTTGAATAACGTTAAGCCGCAAGACTTGGTTAATGCAAAACCGATAGCTTCCGTTATCAGAGAGTTTTTCGGTTCTTCACAGTTATCACAATTTATGGATCAGAACAATCCGTTGTCGGAAATTACGCATAAACGTCGTTTGTCAGCGTTGGGTCCGGGCGGTTTGAGCCGTGATCGTGCCGGCTTTGAAGTGCGCGACGTTCATCCGACTCACTATGGACGTATTTGCCCGATTGAATCTCCGGAAGGTCCGAACATCGGTTTGATTAACTCTCTGTCAACTTATGCGCGTGTGAACAAATACGGATTTATCGAGTGCCCGTATCGTAAAGTTGTGAACGGCGTTGTTACCTCGGAAGTTGTCTATCTTTCCGCTGATGATGAAGGAAAAGTTGTGATCGCGGAAGCAAATGCGAAAGTAACTGAGGACGGACACTTTGAAAATGATTTGATTACTTGCCGCCGCGGTGGTGAAGTTGAGTTTGATAAACCGGAAAACATTAATTACATCGACGTTTCTCCGAAACAATTGGTTTCTGTGGCTGCCGCGCTTATTCCGTTCTTGGAAAATGATGACGCGAACCGTGCGTTGATGGGATCAAACATGCAACGTCAAGGTGTTCCGCTCTTGAGATCGGAAGCACCTTTGGTCGGTACGGGTATTGAAGCCACGGTTGCAAAAGATTCCGGTGCGACCTTGGTGGCGAAATATGACGGCGTGGTTGATGCGGTTGATTCAAATCGTATTGTTATTCGTTCAGACAGCGGCGATGTCCACAACGTGGGTGTTGAAATTTATCGCTTGTCGAAATTCCGTCGCTCCAATCAAAATACCTGCATTAATCAGGTTCCGTTGGTTAAAGTCGGCGATCGGATTAAAAAAGGTGATATTATTGCCGATGGTCCGTGTACAAATATGGGTGAGTTGGCCTTGGGTAAAAACTTGCTTGTGGCCTTCATGCCATGGAACGGCTTAAACTACGAAGATGCGATTTTGCTGTCAGAAAGAATTTCACGTGATGATGTTTTGACCTCTCTTCATATTGAAGAATTTGAAGTTATGGCGCGTGATACAAAGCTCGGCCAAGAGGAAATTACGCGTGATATTCCGAATGTCGGTGAAGATGCTTTGCGTAACTTGGATGAAGCCGGTATTGTTTATGTGGGCGCTCATGTTAAAGCCGGTGATATTTTGGTCGGTAAAGTAACGCCGAAGGGTGAATCTCCGGTAACGCCGGAAGAAAAATTGCTTCGTGCGATTTTTGGTGAAAAAGCCAGCGATGTCCGTGATACGTCCTTGCGTGCGCAACCGGGTGTTGACGGTATTGTCGTTGATGTTCGCATCTTTTCGCGCCGCGGTGTTGAAAAAGACGAACGTGCTTTGGCTATTGAACAAGAAGAAATTTCACAGCTTGCCAAGGACAGAGATGATGAAATGGCCATTATCCGCAAGAGTTACGAAGATCGTTTGAAAGATTTGTATATCGGTCAAACAGTCGTCGATGCGCCGAAGGGTATTGCTAAAAATTCGAAGTTGACGGCTGAAATTTTGGCCGGCGTTCCGGCGTCGCAATGGCGCAAGATTGTTGTCAAAAAAGAAGACGTTATGCTGAAAGTGGAAGAACTTTCGGCTGCCTTTGATGCGCGTTTGGAAAATATTCAAAAACGCTATGAAGACAAAGTTGAAAAAGTTCAACGCGGTGATGATCTGCTGCCGGGTGTTTTGAAGTTGGTTAAGGTGTTTATCGCAACCAAGAGAAAAATGCAAACCGGTGATAAAATGGCCGGACGTCATGGTAATAAAGGTACGGTTTCAAGAGTTTTGCCGCTTGCCGATATGCCTTATACGGAAGATGGTACACCGGTTGATGTTGTTCTTAACCCATTGGGTGTTCCTTCGCGTATGAACGTCGGACAAATATTGGAAACACACCTTGGTTGGGCAGCCAGAGAATTAGGTGCTCAGCTCAACGAAATGTGTGAACAATATAAGCGCGGTGAAAAAACCGTTGCCGAGTTAAATGCACGTCTGAAAGAAATCTACGGTGAGAAGCAATATAAAAATGAAATTGCTACGCTTACGGAAGATGAAAAACTGGAAATGATTTCCAATTTGAAAAACGGTGTGCCGATGGCTACGCCGGTCTTTGACGGCGCTACGGGTGATGATATCAATCATATGCTTTCATTGGCAGGTTTGCCGACATCGGGACAAATTGATCTTTATGACGGACGTACAGGTGAAAAGTTTGATCGAAAAGTGACCGTCGGAGTTATGTATATGATTAAACTGCACCACATTGTTGATGAAAAAATGCACGCTCGTTCGGTCGGTCCTTACGGTTTGGTTACACAACAACCTTTGGGCGGTAAGGCTCAATTCGGTGGCCAACGTTTCGGTGAGATGGAAGTGTGGGCGTTGCAGGCATATGGTGCCGCTTATACGCTGCAAGAAATGCTTACCATTAAGTCAGACGATGTCACCGGCCGTACGAAAGTTTATGAAGCAATTGTACGTGGCGAAGACAGTTTTGATACCGGTATTCCGGAGTCATTTAACGTACTCGTCAAAGAAATCAAGTCTTTGTGCTTGAATGTTGAAATGTTGAACGAAGAAGCTTAAGTTCGAGGAGTAAAAATACATGAATAATGAAATAATGAATATGTTTGATCAGCAACAGTTGGCTGCCGAAAATTTTGATTCGATCAAAATTTCGATAGCTTCTCCTGAACAAATTCGTTCGTGGTCATACGGTGAAGTTAAAAAACCGGAAACCATTAACTATAGAACATTCAAACCGGAAAAAGACGGCTTGTTCTGTGCACGCATTTTCGGTCCGATTAAGGATTATGAATGCTTGTGCGGCAAATATAAGCGCATGAAATATCGCGGTATTGTTTGCGAAAAGTGCGGTGTTGAAGTTACCCTTTCAAAAGTTCGTCGCGAAAGAATGGGACATATTGAATTGGCTGCGCCGGTGGCTCACATTTGGTTCTTGAAGTCCTTGCCTTCGCGTATTGCAACTTTAACGGATATTGCCGAAAAGTCTTTGGAAAGAGTGTTATACTTTGAAAGTTATATCGTTATTGAACCGGGGTTAACACCGTTAACAATGAATCAGTTGCTTTCGGAAGATGAATATCAGGAAGCCATTGATCAGTATGGTGAAGATTCATTCAGAGCCGGTATCGGTGCCGAAGCACTTCGTGAAATTTTATCGAATATTGATTTGGAAGCAGAAAGAGCAACCATGCGCGCCGAATTGAAAGAAACCAATTCGGAAGCTAAACGCAAAAAATTAGTTAAGCGGTTGAAATTGGTTGAAGCTTTCATCGAGTCCAATACAAAACCGGAGTGGATGGTCTTAACCGTATTGCCGGTTATTCCGCCTGATTTGCGTCCGCTTGTGCCGTTAGACGGCGGCCGCTTTGCGACTTCGGATTTGAACGATTTGTATCGTCGTGTGATTAACCGTAACAATCGTTTGAAACGTTTGTTGGAATTGCATGCACCGGATATCATTATCCGCAACGAAAAACGCATGTTGCAAGAATCGGTTGATGCACTGTTTGATAACGGCCGTCGCGGTCGCGCCATCACCGGTACGAATAAACGTCCGTTAAAATCTTTGGCCGATATGCTGAAAGGTAAACAAGGTCGTTTCCGTCAGAACCTTTTGGGTAAACGTGTCGATTATTCCGGTCGTTCGGTTATCACGGTCGGTCCGGAACTGAAAATGCATCAGTGCGGTTTACCGAAGAAAATTGCGTTAGAGTTGTTTAAACCGTTCGTTTATGCAAAGCTTGAAATGTATGGCATGGCGACAACCATTAAGGCGGCAAAACGCATGGTGGAAAAAGAACGTCCTGAAGTTTGGGATATTTTGGAAGAGGTGATCAGAGAACATCCGGTTATGTTAAACCGTGCGCCGACGCTGCACCGTCTTGGTATTCAAGCTTATGAACCGGTTTTGGTTGAAGGTAAAGCTATTCACTTGCACCCGCTTGCTTGTACGGCGTTTAATGCGGACTTCGATGGTGACCAAATGGCTGTTCACGTTCCGCTGTCTATTGAAGCTCAGCTGGAAGCACGTGTTTTAATGATGTCTTCAAATAATATTTTGTCACCGGCTTCCGGTAAGCCGATTATCGTGCCGTCGCAAGATATGGTTTTGGGTATTTATTACCTGACCTATGATGCAGATGGTATGCTTGGTGAAGGCAGCATTTATTCCAGTCCGGAAGAGTGCATGTTGGCTTTGAATGCTAAAGCTGTTGATATGTATGCCAAAATTAAATGCCGCATGGAATATGTCGGCGATGACGGCAAATTCTGCAAGGGTATTGTTGACACGACACCGGGACGCCTGATTGTTTCTGAGGTTTTGCCGAAGCATGAAGGAGTACCGTTCTCGCTTGTTAACCGTTTGGTTAAGAAAAAACAAATTTCACAGATCATTGATGAAGTTTACCGTGTATGCGGCGGAAAAGAAACATGTATCATGGCCGACAGAATTATGAGCCTCGGTTATAAGTATGCATGTCTGTCCGGAATTTCGTTCGGTAAGGATGATTTGATTGTTCCGGATGCTAAACAGAAACTGATCGAAGAAACATCGGCTCAGGTTAAAGAGTTTGAACAACAATATCAAAACGGTTTGATCACCAAAGGTGAAAAATATAACAAAGTCGTTGATATTTGGGCGTCATGCACGGATAGAGTGGCTGAAGAAATGATGAAAAATATTTCTAAGCCGGATCATGGTGTCTATAACTCAGTGTTTATGATGGCTGATTCAGGCGCTCGCGGTAGTGCTGCACAAATGCGCCAATTAGCCGGTATGCGCGGTTTGATCGCTAAACCGTCAGGTGAGATTATTGAACAACCGATTATTTCAAACTTTAAAGAAGGTTTGAGCGTGTCGGAATACTTTAACTCAACGCACGGCGCGCGTAAAGGTTTGGCCGATACGGCTTTGAAAACGGCGAACGCCGGTTATTTGACACGTCGTTTAGTTGATGTCGGACAAGATGTTGTTATTACCGAAACAGATTGCGGAACTGAACGTGGTATCATTGTTCGTCCGGTTGTTGACGGTGGTAATGTGATTGCGTCGATCGGCGAAAGAATTCTCGGCCGTACGGCTCAGGAAGACATTATTCATCCGGAAACAGGCGAAGTTTTGGTTCAATCCGGTAAATTGATTGACGAAGCGGATGTCGAAGTTGTTGAAAAAGCCGGTGTTGAACAAGTTAAGATTCGTTCGGTATTGACTTGCGAATGCGAAAACGGTGTTTGTGCTGCATGTTATGGTCGCGATTTGGCCAGAGGTACGCCGGTGAGCATCGGTGAAGCTGTCGGTGTTATTGCCGCTCAATCCATCGGTGAACCGGGTACGCAATTGACGCTGCGAACATTCCACATCGGCGGTGCCGCTTCAAAATCAGCCGAGCAATCAACCATTGAAGTTCCGTTCGGCGGTATTTTGAAACTTGAAAATGCACACACAGTGACAAACGCGGAAAACAATCTGATTATTTTGTCCCGTAACTGCGATGTGGTTATTCAAGATAACCAAGGCCGTGAAAAATCTCGTCACCACGTTCCGTACGGTGCCAAAGTTTTGGTTCAGGAAGGAGCTGAGGTTTCCAAAGGTCAGAAAATTGCCGAATGGGATCCGTTCATGGTTCCGGTTATTTCGGAAAAAGCCGGTAAAGCTCAGCTGGTCGATTTGATCCAAAATGTTTCTGTTAAAGAAAACATGGATGAAACAACCGGTATCAGCTCGAAAATTGTTATCGATTGGCAGTCCGGTCCGACAGCGAATGCAAACTTAAAACCGAGTATTACGCTGAAAGATGCGAAAGGTAAACCGGTGACTTATGATTCCGGTAAAGAAGTTCGTTATTATCTGTCGGTTGATGCTGTGCTGAATGTTGATAACGGTGATGAAATTAAAGTCGGCGATATCATTGCCCGTATTCCGAGAGAGGGTACTAAGACAAAAGATATTACCGGTGGTTTACCGCGTGTTGCCGAGTTGTTCGAAGCTCGTAAACCGAAGGATCCGGCTATTATTGCTGACGTAGACGGTATGGTCGAATACGGAAAAGACTACAAAGCAAAACAGCGTATTATGGTTATTCCGGAAAACGGCAATCCGGTTGAGTACTTGATTCCAAAAGGACGCCGTTTGGTTGTTCAAGACGGCGATCAGGTCAAGAAAGGTGATTTGCTGGTTGACGGTACGCCGGCACCGCATGATATTTTACGTGTCTTGGGTGTTGAAAAACTGGCTGAGTATTTGGTTCAGGAAGTTCAGGCCGTCTATCGTTTGCAAGGTGTTAGCATCAACGATAAGCATATTGAAGTGATTGTTTCGCAAATGCTGAAAAAAGTTGAAATTACCACGCCGGGCGATACAACTTTCTTGGTTGGTGAGCAGGTTGACCGCGATGTCTTTGAAGCCGAAAATGATAAAGTGTTCAAAGACGGCGGTACTCCGGCAGAAGCTATTCCGGTACTTTTGGGTATTACGAAGGCTTCATTGCAGACAAAATCGTTCATTTCTGCGGCTTCCTTCCAAGAAACAACGCGCGTGTTGACGGAAGCAGCTGTTGAAGGTAAGGTCGATGACTTGAAAGGCTTGAAAGAAAACGTTATCGTCGGTCGTTTGATTCCGGCCGGTACGGGCAGCGTTTTGCGCTCGTTGCGCCGTGTTGCCGCTCAGAATGATAAAGAAATTCTGGAGATGAAACAGGCTGCACAAGCGGAAAAAGAGGCTCTGGAAGAGGCTAAAGCTTTACCGGAAAGCTCAGAAGCTTAGCGGTATATGAGCAGTAAAAAAAGAACCGCCGGCCTGACCGGTGGTTCCTTTTTTTAAGATAAGAAATCAGAGCGGATACTATTGCCATAGTATGTATAATTCACAACGATTTGCCTCATCGCAGACACGGCAGAGCTCGGAGATTTTAGCTGGTGTGAGTTCGCGTATGCACTTATGTGATCCGCCACAATATTTGTCGCCGTAATAGTGGTTGGCATAAGGAGAGTTTTCATTGGTAAATCTTTGCACTTCAGTCAGCCATAAGAAAGAATGGTACTGTTGGATCATTTGATAGAGATTAACGCATTGTTCATGAGGATTATCGTTGGCAAGATAAATACCCAATCCCATAAATTTCTGTGCACGCAAGAAATACGGAAGTATTCTGTTTTTGAAAACATCGTAGATGGAATTAGAATTATCTTGGATCATTTCTTCGGGGATCCATCCGAGAGTTTCAAAGATTGGTTTTAAATTTCTGGGTAGTGTAGAGTTCGGAGAAGTATCTAACATTTCACGATGTGTCT
>JAFVEP010000007.1 GCA_017475935.1 Alphaproteobacteria bacterium | reverse complement strand
ATACGTTTTGATAGCGGCAAATAAGCCTTTAATTGCCGTTGCAGATGAAAATGATGAAACAATCTCAACACATTTGCGTGGAACCCCGCTAAAACCTAATCACTATCCGATGATTGCGGCGGTTTTGCTTTTTAATTCAAAAGGCAACCTTATTTTGCAAAAAGTTGCAGCGCATAAAAAATGGGGTGGGTTATGGACATATTCCGCAGCCGGACACGTTGATGCCGGTGAAAATTATATAGTTGCCGCTCAGCGTGAATTAAAAGAAGAAATGGGAATCAATACCATAATTGAAAGAGAGATGACATCATTTCCTATAATCAGAGAGGGAAGAAAAACGGCTTATCATCATGTGTTTGTTGTCCATTCAGACGATAAAATAATACCGGATAAAAACGAAGTTGACGAAGTAAGAGAAATTTCTTTACATGATTTAAAATGTGAAGTTGCAAAAAATCCAGAACATTTTTTTGATGGTTTTTTGTTGGCAATTAAAACGTATTTAAAAACTTGTAAAAATTAGAATTTAATATTTGGTGAGATATGAAAATTTTAATCATAGGACCATTAGGCGCGGGAAAATCGACACTTGCGTATTCCATAAATAAAAAATACGGTGTGCCGCGCTTAAATCTTGATGAAGTACAGCGCATTAAAGACGGCGGGTATCGCAATGAAGATGAACAGTTTGCAATTTTAAAAGATTTTCTTGATAAAAATTCAAGCTGGGTGATGGAAGGCTGCCAAAAAACACTTTATGAAAAAGTTAAGGCGGATTTGATTGTCGATATGCGTATTTCTCGCCTGAAAGCGATATGGCGGTTTACCTTGCGTTTTATAAAGGCAAAAAAGTTAATAGGCAAAGATATTTCGCCTGAATTACCTGTGCAAGCTTACCATTACAGAAAAATAACTTTATCAAAAATTTTGGATTGGGATAGCGCAAACAAAGAAATTAACCAGCAGATTGCTGATTATTTAAGAAACATAAAAATTCCGATTATCAAATGCAAAGGTTTTAGCGACTATCAAAAGATTTTTGAGGTCATTGACAATTTCAGCTCGTAATCTGCTTACTTAGCATCACCAATACAAACGGCAGATATTAAAACTGCCGTTTTTTCTTTTTAAATCAAGCATTTAAACGAGTTCGGATGTTGTGTTTTTAAAAATAGCTGTTTTGGGAAATTTTACGAACCGGTTTTAATGGTTTTTTTAATTTTATATAGCATTATCTAAGATATGAAAAATATTTATAACGTTTTATCAGAAATTGGATATCATGATATTCCAGACATTTCCGGAATAAAAAAGAATATGGAAAATGATTTTTCAGATTGGCTCCAATATATCAATTTTGAGGAAGCCATAAATTTTTACGGATTATCTTCGCATAAAAAATTTATGGAACTGTTTGTGCCGTATTTGGAGTTATATTATAAAAATGTCGATTTACAACGCTCGGCTTTTGTCGTAAGTAATTATCTTTTTGACAGCAATAAATATAACTGGAATCGAAATTTTAATCGAAATGTTGAAGATATGTTTGCCGCAGTTGTTTTGTTATCCGGATACAAACAACACATTACAAATATGCAAAGATTAAATTTTGATAATGTGCAAATTGAAAAACATAAACATCGAATTTATGAGTGCTGTACTATAGGACTTGATACATATGGACTATCTTATATGCAAGATTCACAGCTCAAATGGGGAAATATTTTTGTTAATGCGCATATTTACGAAATCGGGCGTTTGCAGTTTGAAGTAAACAGGTATGAATACAACATAGAAGATTTTGATATGAAAGATGAATTTTGCGTTGATGTTCATATTCCACGCGGTGGTAAGTTAGATAACTATTTGGTGAAAGAATCCTTAAATACAGCACAGACCATACTGTCACAAATGTATAAAGAATTACCGCAAAATCCTAAATTTTTCTTGTTTTCTTGGGCGCTTTCAAAAGAAGTAAATGACTTATTGCCGGCAGATAGCAACATCAAAAAGTTTTCAGCGCGTTTCAATATCATAAAAAATTGCACAAGCAGTAGTTTAAATCATTTTTTGTTTAATAAATACGATTGGAATATTAAAAATTTTCCGGAATATACATCTTTACAAAAAATTATAAAGCAAAAACTTCTTGAAGGAGAAAGCTTTTATGATGCAATCGGAGTATTGATTTAGTTCGTAATCTGCTTACTTAGCATCACCAATACAAACAGCAGGCTGTCAAAAGCCTGCTTTTGCTTTTTTTCAGACAAGAATGTTTTTTATCTTGATGTTTGCGCGCTTTATGTTAATATCACTTTCCGGTATTCTGCTTTTGTTGCAGAACGAAAGTAAAATGAAAAGAAATAGGGACTTTTATGATTTTTTCAAAATTAAAATTACACCGATTATATGCGTTTCCGGCAGTGTTTTTGTTAGCTTTTACAATTGCGGTTTTCAGGTATATGCACAAGCATTTTGCCGATGCCAACTTAGGGCAGATTTTGTTCTTTCTGAACACGCCGTCAGAAGGAGTCGATGAAAATTTAAGACGATGGTTTATCGAGCATTGCCTCTTAACGCCTTGCATATATGTGTTGGCGGTATGTTATTTGCCCGAATTGTTAAAACTTCTGCGGATTAAAGTGCCGTTCGCTAAATTCAGTTACAACTGGTTTATTTCGCTGTTATCTTTACTGTTAACCGTCGGATATATTTTTTACAAAGTGGATTCGGCGACCATTGAACGTTTTCTTTCCAACGAAAGTTCTGATTTTTACGAGCAGCATTTTGCGGAACCGCGGAAGGCGGATATTCAGTTTCCGGTAAAGAAAAATCTGATAGTCTTGCATGTTGAAAGCTTTGAAAAAACATTTGAAAATCGAGAATTTTTCGGCGAGAATTTGTTGGCCGATTTTGAGGATATGGAGGCTCAAAACGTGCAGTTTAAGAATTTTGTGAACGGCTTTGCCACCGATTTTACGCAAGGCAGCATCATTGCTTTATTTACGGGAATGCCGGCTAAATACGGTAGTTTGATACAAAGAGTCGGCCGCTATCTGCATTTTTTTCATGGTTATTATTCGCTCGGAAAAATTCTCAAAGATAACGGATACACGTTAGCCGCTGTGCAGGGAACAGACAGCAAATTCGGCGGCATGGAAGTTTTTTTAGTAGATAATGAAGTTGAAGATAAGATAGATTCAAAAATAATCCGGAAAAATTATCCGCAGTACGCGCAAAACAGCCCATGGGGATATACGGATGATGTTGTGCTCAATATTGCAAAAGATAAAGTAGTCGAGTTGGCAAAAAGGCCTCCTTATTTTCTTCATGTTCAAACAATTGATACGCATGTGGGACACAAGAAAAAAATGCAAAAATCAGCCTCAAACGGTAATGTATACCTTGAGATGATTCGACAGACCTGTAAGGATGTGGCGGCCTTTTTGAAGTGGATGCAGCAAAGACCTGAGTATAAAGATACGGTCATAGTCCTGATAGGAGATCATTTGCGTTTGGGAAATGATTTTCCGATGCCTGAGGAACGTCGTATTTATAATTTGTTTATTAATACGCCTCAACCGGAAAATGTTGACCGCACCTTTTCTCAGGTGGATTTATTTCCGACAGTTATTGAGGCAATGGGTGGAAAAATCAAAGGCCATCGTTTGGGTATCGGCACTTCCGTTTTTAGTAAAAAACAAACTTTTTCCGAAAAATATTCCGAAGAATATTTGCACGAAACCCTTGCGAAAAGAAATAAACTCTACGAAGAAATGTTTTTACGATAAAATGCTCGAATTTCTGCAAGCGGCAGGTATAAAAACTGCCGCTGTTTTGAATTAAGCGTTTTCAAACAATCATCTATTCTTATCTTTCAACTTTGCCAAAATTTTATCGGAAAGCAAAAATATGGTCAATCTCCTTAGCCGCTTTTTTGCGTCGTTGGCCTAATTTTTTTAAAACTCTATTGACAAACAGGTTATTTTTTATGTACTCTCTTACTGAAAGGAAACATTTTGACGAGCATAAAATCTAAGATTATTTTCGTTACGCTTGCGTTGCTGTTCGCTCTGGGAACGGTTGTTGTCAGTGCGGCAATTATGGCTTTTTATCATGATAAAGAATTGCTGATTTCCAGTAACGATACATCAATTGCCGCGTTTGAGTGGCAGATAAATACGGGGATTTCGGCACTTGAGAAAAATGTGCTTGATTTGGCTTTGTTGGGTGATGTTTATTATCAACGCGGTAAACCGCAATCGGTCGGTGTGTTTTTTACGACACAGATTTTAAAAAATTATCCGCATTCCATGGGGAACGGTATTTATTTTTTGCCGTATAAAGTGCATCCAAATCAGAAAATTTCCTGTATTCATGCCGTGTGGAATGATAATGCGACAATTGAGTTGCTCCCTTCTTGCGTTGATGGTACTTTTGATTATTTCACACAGAATTGGTACAGAGAAATTATTCAAGATTTACGCGCGGGAAAACGCGTGTCGTGGACAAAGCCATATCGCAGTACGCAGCTCGGTATTTTGATGACCACCATCGGCGGTGGAATTTATTTTGAAAATGACTTAGTCGGTTTGGCCACGGTGGATTGGGAGTTGGATACGATTTTGCAATCTATCATCAAAATAAAACCGACACCGAACAGCTTTGTCTTGTTTGCGGATAAAACGAGCAATTTTATTATCGCAACGACAGAACCGGGGGTGGATAATTCGGCAATTATGGGTAAACCATTGGAAACAATGAAATGGTATTCCGATAACTTAAAAGAGGGAAAAAGCTTTGATTATAAGGGAAAAAAATATATACCATATATCAAAAAATTAAATAACGGAATGTTTCTTATCGTTAATGTTCCGTTGCTTGAGTTGTTCGGTAATGCCGTTCATCACTTATTCGTCTTGTTGAGTGTTCTTTTGGTCAGTACAATCTTTATCGTCTTTGTTTTGTATAAAGTGCTAAAACGCAATATTAATCAGCCGATTGATACACTGACGGATATTGCCGAGCGGATCAGTCAGGGAGATTTGGATCAGGATATTTATTTGGACGAACCGTCGGAACTTGCTAAACTGGCGACAAGTTTTAATAAAATGAAAACGGATATTAAAACCAATTTGACGGAATTGGCCAAAGTGTCGGCCGAAAAAGAAAAAATAATCTCTGAATTGGCAATTGCCAAGACAATTCAGGATTCTGCTCTGCCGAGAGACTTTCCGAAAAACGAATATTTTGAATTGGCGGCATGTATGCTGCCGGCGCGGGAAGTCGGAGGTGATTTTTATGACTTTTTTCCGGTGGATGAAAATCATGTCGGTCTTGTTATGGCGGATGTGTGCGGTAAAGGAATTACTGCGGCACTCTATATGATGTCGGCGAAAACAGCGATCAAAAATATGCTGCAGGCCGGATATCCTTTGCAACAGGCCGTCAGTAAAGCAAACAATTCTCTTTGTGACGGCGGTGCGCCGCTGATGTTTGTGACGGCCTTTATCGGGGTGTTGGATTTACAAACCGGTCAGATAGAATATATCAATGCCGGCCATTGTCCGCCGCTGTTGCGCACGGATAATCAATATAAATATCTTTCAACAGTTAAAAATATGGTTCTGGGCGTGAAGGCGGGATATGAGTATAAAGTTGAAAAGGTTGTTTTGCAAAAGAATGATCGTTTGTTCTTATATACCGATGGTGTGACCGAAGCACAAACCGAAGAAAAGAAATTTTTCGGAGAAGAGCGTTTGCTTAAAATCCTTAATCAAAAAGAATTATCGTTGTCCGAAACGTTGGAATATGTCCATAAAAATATTCGCAAATTTGCTAAAAAAGCGCCGCAATTTGATGATATAACCATGTTGATTGTCGAATTTTATCAAAAAAAGAGATAGGGCGGTTTTTCAGCAGTCATTCTGTTAGCTGAGAAAGCAAGGAGCTTGATTGAAAAAAAACGGCAGATCCGCAATCTGCCGTTTTGTAGTGTGGGTAATAAATCAGAATTCGTATCTTACCCCGAGTAAAATTTCATGTGCACGCGGTTTATATTCGTACTTTTCATACAAATATCCAGGAACACGATATTCTTTGTCAAAATCACCATAGGTGATGTAGCGATAGCCTAAATCAACAACCGTATGTTCACAAAGTCTGTAGTTGATACCGGCACCGATTTGTGCGGAAACGCCATTATCTTTAACCGAGTTTCCCGGAGCTTTAAGTTCGGCACGGCCCCAACCCATACCGGCACCGATGTACGGTGTCAACGGAATGTCGTTTCTTAAATTGAAATCGTAGTAAACATTTAACAGAACGCCTTGTGTTTTAACTTTGGCATGTTTTTCTTTGGCATCGGCGTTTTTGGTATATTCGAGTTCAAGGCGGAAATCGCCGTTCATAACGTTGTAGGTGTTACCGACAGCCACAGAACCGCCGAAAATTTCGTCATTTAAAGTGTCTTTGCCTTCAAATGTTCCGGTAACTTTTACTTTGTTACGCGCAAAGGCGTATTTGGCTCTTGCCGCAACATATGGGTTAAATTCATAAGCGGAAACACTTGTAGCCGCTATACATAAGGCACTTGCCAGTAATAAAATTTTTCGCATAGTGATATTCCTTTATTTGTTGACACGTGAAAGACAGAGCTTTCAGCTTAATTAAAGCCCCATTTAACCAAAACGGCAAATCAAAAAATATTACAAATTGTGACTCCGTCGTCGCCGGTAATGTCAAAGTTTGTTCATTTAAAGAAAATTTTACGATTTTGAGCTGATAATGACACGGAAAGGAAAGAAAATGGATATTTGGGGAGAGCTTTTAGGTTATATTGCCGGCATTTGTACGGCGGTCGTTTTTTTACCGCAGTCGATTCAGACTGTTAAAACAAAAAATGTTCAAGGGTTATCGCTTTTAACGTATGTTATCTACAATATCGGCATGCTGTCATGGATTTTGTACGGCGTATATTTGCATTCCATACAGATGATTATTTTTAACAGCATTTCATTCGTTTTTGCCTCGATTATTCTTTATATGATCATACAAGACAGAAAAAAACACAGCATGTGATGCCGACAAAATGGATTCATTTAAAACCGCCCGAAAAGACAGCGGTCGGTTTTTGTTTAGGAGAAACAAAATCAGCAAATATCGGTTATCTTTCGCGATCTTTTTTGATAAGCTTAGGTATTGGGTTTAGTTTTGCATATTCTTGCGGATGTTTTTGGGCGAAGGCTTCTTTGAATTTTTTCGGATCCCCATATGCCTCCATAACCATAGCCAACATGCCATCGGTTGAGACATCTCTGCCGAGTCTGGCATTGAGCTTTGCCGCAGCGGCCATCATACGAATAGCAGTCGGATCATCAGGGAGTTTACGTTCTTCCAGTCCGCGATGAGAGGGTGATCGCTTAATTAAAGCGGCCGCCAAAGCTAAAAGCTGCTTTTTGTCTCCGGCAGATTGCTCCAAAAGTTTGAGGAATTGCTGCCCGAGGGTTATTTTCTTTTCGGTCATGATACACCTCCGTCCACATAATTATATTATGCTGAGAGTATATCACATTTTTTGATCCGACGCAAGAACTTTCGCCTACTGTTTGAACGGCCGGTTTTTCTTTCGATGGTTCTAAAAGAACAGTGTTAAACGCAGTGATGTCGCTGTGCCGTAATCGGATTTTCGGTTGAGCGCCGGATGAATATAAAATTGAAAGTCAGGCGTTAAAGTTGCCCATTTGCCGATTCCCCATGCCCAATAAGTTTCGATGACTTGTTCGCCGCTGTGATCAATACTTTCGCCGACGGCTTTGTCATCAATGCTGTTGTAAGCATAAGCTAAACCGATTTGATCCAAAGCATTGCGCTCCAGAGGGTTGTTGACAACACCGCCCAAAACATATGATCTTTCAATTTCGGCAACATGGCCGTTGACGCCATTGACGCGGCCGAATAGCGCAAATTTTTCGCCGATGTTTTGTTGCATGTTGACGGACCAGCCGAAGGTTGAATCAGGCTGTTGTTTAACATATGGCTGTTGATAAACCATAACGGAATATTGACCGTCGCCCAAATGGCAGATGTGCGGGTTGTAACCGATTTGCCCGAAGGTAGCATAGTGTTTATCTTTGAGGTGATTGAAACGGATGCTTGGGGCTTCAATATTGGTCGCATCTTGCGCACCGGCCGTGATTGACCAGTTACCGGGCGTTAACTGAACATAGGCGCCTAAACCGGCATCGGCATATGTGGCACTGGCGTTTTGGGATAAAGCATAATTCAGAAAGTTGACCTGTTGGTTGCTGTTATAATCCGTTCCGTCGAACTGATACAGACTGTATTGACCGGCGCCGATGGTCATCCAATTATATTTTGCCGGAAGTTGATAAGTATAATACAAACCGGAAAATTCTTGCTCATCTTCGTCAAAATCGTTGATGGAGGAAACCATGCCTGAATTGTTTTGTAAGTCCGAAGCCTCGCTCTTGCCGTAGAAAACGCTGTAATAGGAAGCATTCAAAGTACCTGTACCGTATTCGTTGTTAAAGGTTGTCCACGCAAATTGCGGCGCAAAAAGAGACTGGAGCGCCGTGTGATCGCCGCTCGGTGATGTGCGCTGCGGCATAAGGGAATAGTTGAGATTATAATCAAAGCCGTAATTTTTATTCAGCTGATTTTTGAAATTGGTGTAATCCGTCGCGAGTCCGGCCTGTGCCGGTGCGCAAAATGCCGTGACGGCGGCAAGCGTCAAAAGTCCTTTGTATGTTTTCATAGCATATATCCTTTCTTCTGATTGAACATTTTGGATATATGCATCAAGTTGCAAAAAAAAAGTGGCTTGCGCCACTTAATTATTTTTTCAGCGGTTTGACATAGGCAATTGCTGCATGTTCTTCGCAATAGGTTTGTCCGATTTTAACCCTCTTGCCGCAAAAACAGAAATCATCATCGCGCGGATCGCCGATCGGCCAGCGGCAGGTGTGTCCGTCAAGATCGACCAGCTGAACATGCTCTTTCGAACGGCATTTTTTGTGTTCCGGCTTAACTTCTTCAACAACAACCAGTTCAACAACTTCTTCTGCGATTTCTTCTTTCGGAGTTTCTAAAATTTGTTCTTCAGCCGCCTCAAGCTCATCATCTTTCTTTTTGATCGGCGAAGGTCTGGCTTTTAAGCAAAGCCTGTGTACTTTACCGACAATTGAGTTTTTGGAAACCCCGATCTTTTTTGCAATTTCGCTGGCTGTTAGTCCTTCTGCCCACAAACGGCGCAGATCATCAACCATTTTTTCTGTCCATGCCATATTTACATCTCCTCAACCTGATGACGCGAGTTTATATAATAATTTAAATCATGTCCAGACATAATTTACAAATTTATTGTTTTTTTTACCATTCCCATATAAATTAGTACATCAAGAGGAGATTTTAAATGCGCTTTTTTCTGACTTTTATCATGTGCTTGATGGCAATTCCCGTATTCGCAGACGAGATTGACTATGATCACTTGTTTGATATTGATCAGCAGGAAATTTTTCCGTTGATGCGGGAATTGGAGGCTGATTACAAAAAAGAAACGGCGCTCTATGATTGGAAATATAATTATTCTTGGAATATGCCGAAAGTGTTCGATTCTGAGTTTAAGGGGCATATTAACCGTTTCGGAGCGATTGAAAAACGTTTGAATAATGCCGATGAAGAAAGCTTGCTTAGGGATCTGCAAAGGATGCCGCGTGAATTTTATCCTTATATCGGTCCCGTTTTGCATACCGTTCGCGGTTTGTCCGGCAAAATTCTGGATCTTCCCGGTATTAAAGAAACAAAAAATAAGTTTCCCGAAAGGGTGGCGGCCGGTTTGTCGCATATTCCGAATTTGCGTTATGTTTCGCCGGAGTTGTATTTGTTTCTGATGCCGGAAATGTTCGGAGAAAATCTGAATTCCATAGAATATCCGCAGCCGATAAATCGGTCGGCGAAAAAAATGCGCGGCCGGATTGATCCGCGTTTTGTTCATAAGGTTTTGGCAGCCACACCGGTCGAAAATTTCAGATTGAACGGTTCTTTAGCAAAAAAATCTGACGGTGTGCGTAATTATCTGGCTGATTCGGATCAGCCGCTATCCGGTGCCGATGTGAAAGCTTTTACGGCAACGCTTGACGGATTGAATGAGTTTCGACATCAGGGATCAAATGAAATTGAATTTATTATGGCAGATCCTTTGATTAATTTTTGGGATAAGAAAAATGGTGTGGACCAAAATGTGGCGTATTTGAAAAGAGCGGTTAATCCATGCCAAAGTATTGTCCGGAAAGTTAAACTGATCGGTAAACGCAATGAATTTCAAAAAATTATCGGTGCGCAAGCTTTCGGACTTGACGATTGGGCGCAAACTTGTGATAAAGTTTTGAAAGCTTATCGGGTGATTAAAGCCCCGCATGCCTACATCAGTTCACTGAAAATGATGAAAACCGGATATTATGAAAAAAGTCTGGAACGACTCGGGTATACGCCGGAAGAAATACAGCTGCAAAAATATTTTCTTCATGCCGTTCTGCAAATGTACAACACAGACAGACAGGATATTCGTGCGGTGATGCCTTATCGCGAAGAATTAAAAGAAAAACTGACCGTTATCGGGGATCATTACTTGGGAACGCCGATCGCTTTGCCTTAAAAAATAAAAAAAACAGTTGCATTTCATAAAGATAATATGTATAACTCTTCAAAGGTGAGTTAAACAAAAGGTAAAAAAATGGCAAGAGTTACTGTTGAAGATTGTATTGATAAAATTCCTAACCGTTATGATTTAGTCTTGATTGCCGCACAGCGTGCCAAAGATATTGAATCCGGATCGCGCATATGTGTTGACCGTGATAATGATAAAAATTCCGTTGTGGCTTTGCGCGAAATTTCGGAAAACCGCGTCAGTATCGAAGACTTGCAAAGATCTTTGGTTATGGGCTTGCAAAAATATGTGGAAATTGAAGAGCCGGAAGACGAAGAAGTTGAAATTGTTTCTGCTGAAAAAGAATTGGCGGACTTGGATGAAACGTTTTCCAGCGATATGATCAGCGATGAAGACTTAAACAGCGCCATGCAAATTCATGGCGGTGATGATGACGATATGATGGATCTGTCTGATGATGCCGCAGATTTTGATATGGATGATGAGGCGGATTTCGGCGATGACGGCTTTGATGATGCAGATGACTTAGATTAATTTGATCAGAAATTAACTAAACGTAAAGCAAAGCATATTATTTTAAGGTATGTTTTGCTTTTGTTTTATAAAGAGGAAAAAATATGCTGCGACAATATGAATTGGTGGATCTGGTCAAATCGTACGATCCGTATGCGGACGAAGATGCTTTGAACCGCGCTTATGTGTTTGCCATGAAAAAACATGGCTCGCAGCTCAGAACCTCCGGCGATCCTTATTATTCTCACCCGATTGAGGTGGCCGGTATATTAACCAAATATCGCTTGGATTGTTCCTCTATTATCGCCGCTTTGCTCCATGATACGGTGGAAGACACGGATACCACTTTGGAGGAAATTCGTTCTCTGTTCGGCGATCAGGTGGCACAACTGGTTGACGGCTTGACTAAATTGGCCATGATTGAACAAAAATCCGGCTCCAGCAAGCAGGCGGAAAATTTTCGTAAATTGCTGCTGGCAATGTCGGAGGATATCCGCGTTTTATTGATTAAACTGGCGGATCGACTGCACAATATGCGGACTCTTCATTTTTGTGATCCGGCAAAACGAGCCAGAATTGCCCGCGAAACATTAGATATATATGCTCCGCTGGCAGAACGTCTCGGTATGGAAGAAGTGAAAGAGGAAATGGATGAAATTGCCTTTGCGGAATTATACAAAGATGCACATGACTCTATTGTGGCACGCTTGAACTTCTTGCGGGAGCAAGGCAGTAATATCATTCCGAAAATTATCAGTCAGCTCGAAAAAGATATGCAGGATAACGAGATTAAATGTACGATTACAGGCCGCGAAAAAACTCCTTATTCCATTTGGCGCAAAATGCAGCTGCGTAATGCTTCGTTTGAACAGCTGTCCGATATTATGGCTTTTCGGATTTGTGTGGAAAGCGTGGCTGATTGTTATCAGGCGCTCGGTATTATTCACAGCAAATATCATATGGTTCCGCGGCGTTTCAAAGATTATATTTCAACCCCGAAACCGAACGGATATCAGTCACTGCATACCGGTGTTATCGGTCCTTTAAATGTGCGGATTGAAGTGCAAATTCGAACCTATGAAATGCATGAGGTGAATGAAAAAGGTGTGGCCGCACACTGGGCATATAAACAGGGACAGAAAACGGAAGGAAAGAATTTTCGGTGGATTCGCGAACTTTTGGAAATTCTTGATCAGGCGCAAAATCCGGATGAGTTTTTGGAAAATACAAAATTGGAAATGTATAATGATCAGGTGTTTTGTTTTACGCCGAAAGGCGATTTGATCGGACTTCCCGTCGGTTCGACACCGGTTGATTTTGCCTATGCGATTCACTCTAATGTCGGCGATACGTGTGTCGGGGCTAAGATAAACGGTGAAATTAAGCCCGTGCGGACAATTTTGCACAATGGTGATCAGGTGGAAATTCTAACTTCCAAAAGTCAGCATCCATCACTGGAATGGGATCGATTCGTTGTCACCGGCAAGGCGAAAGCCGCTATCCGGCGCTATATTCGTACCAATAAACGTGAACAGTTTATTGCGCTCGGTAAAGAAATTTTGGAAAAATTATTCAAATCCGAAGATCAAACATTTGCCGAAAAAGATCTTTTGCCGATTATGCCGCATTATGAGGCGGAAACGATCGATGATATCTATGCCAAAGTCGGCGAGGGATTAATTACCGGATGGGATGTTCTGCGCCTTGTGCATCCGGGGTATAAGCAACAAACAAAATTGGAAAAAATGGTTAACTCCATTAAATTGCCGGGATTTAACAAAAAGAAGCCGAGTAAAGATTCGCTTAAAATCCGTGGGTTGATTGATGGTATGGCCGTTCATTTTGCCGGTTGTTGCCATCCGCTTCCGGGAGACAGAATTGTCGGTATCGTGACCACCGGAAAAGGTGTGACCGTGCATACCATGGAATGTCCATCCCTGAAAAATTATGAAAAAGAACCGGAGCGCTGGCTTGATATTGATTGGGGAACGGAGGCCGAAAATGAAACACACGTTGCGCGCTTGAAACTGATGCTGAGTAATGAACCGGGCGCCTTGGCCGATGTGGCGAATATTGCGGCAAAATCCGAAGCCAACATTATGAACTTGAATATTACTTATCGTACATTAAGTTATTATGAGATCTTGCTTGATGTCGAAGTTAAAAATGTAGACCAATTGAATAATTTGGTTTTGGCGCTGCGTGCATCAAAACAAGTCAGTTATGTTGCTCGTGCGACGCAGTAGGGATAAAATGTTTGCCGGATTGATCAAATATATTAAAAAACAAAATCACAAAATTATCATTCGTCTGAAAAATCTGCACGGAACACCTTATGCCATTGCGGCCGGATTTGCTTGCGGTGTGGCCGTTTCATTTACGCCATTTGTCGGTTTTCACATGGTGTTGGCCGCCTTAACGGCGTGGTTGATCCGTTCGAATATTATCGCTTCGGCTATTGGAACACTCATCGGCAATCCGTGGACATTTCCTTTTATTTGGGTGAGTGTTTTATATACGGGGCGGTGGATGCTCGGTCTTGATTCGGCGGCCGGAAAAATTGATTTTATGCATGTTTTTGAGGCGGGATTTTCTGCTTTGTGTCATCTTGATTTTGTGACTTTTGCCCATGATGTGTGGCCTGTTTTTTATCCCATGATGATCGGTTGTGTACCTTTTTATGTTGCATCATGGGTCATATCGTATAAACTGCTTAAATCAGGTATAGAAAAAATAAACAGGCGGAAAATCAACAGAGGAGTATAAGATGATTTTGGGTGTGGGTTGTGATATCACAAACATTAACCGAGTGCTGAAATCGGCAAATTTTGCGGATCATTTTATGCGGCGGATTTGCGGACAAGATGAAATAAATGAAATAAAAAAACTTGCCCTGCACACTGATAAGGAAAAGGCCTGCTTGTTGGCGAAATATTTTGCCGGAAAAGAGGCGTTTGTTAAGGCGTTGGGCACAGGCTTCAGAGACGGCATTTTTATGAAAGATATTCAGATTTTACATAATCCGTTGGGTAAGCCCTATTTTAAAATCACCGGACAGGCCGCGCAAAAATTGGCCGACTTATCGACTCAAGCCCAAGCATATATTTCTTTGAGCGATGATTTTCCGTATGCCCAAGCCTTCGCCGTTATTGAAGGGTGATATAAGTCAGCGTGAAGCAAGCAGGCTGTTTAATCTATTTTAAATGCTTGCGTGTGGCGGCATCAAATAAAGGCAGACCTTGCGCCATGCGCGTCGTTTGCATTTCAATCGTTGTTGACAGGTTTATTTTACCGGTTTTGATAATGTTTCTGGTTTGATCGCCGAGCAAGGTATTCGGATTGGCAAACAAAAACTCGATTTCCGGTCTTTTCTTCCCCGTTCCGACTAAAGATTGATGAATAACGGCCAGTATGCCGCGTGATAATAAATCAAATGCCAAACCTTCACTCATTTCACTTGAAGCTGCGTGTTTAACAATGGCGTCAATAGCATCGGAAACATTATTGGCGTGAATGGTGGAAAGAACCAAATGTCCGGACGTGGCCGCCCGCAGGCATTGGCTGGCTGCTTCCGGCGTACGGATTTCGCCGACCATAATATAACGCGGCCGTGAACGCAGAGCCGAGCGAAGCGATGCGCCCCAATCATCATCGACCGGCTGTGTTTGTTTGCATAGTCCGAGAGAGCCGTTTAAGGCTTTATATTCGCCGTCTAAAGGCATTTCAAAAGGATCTTCAATAGTGTAAGCAAAACCGCCGTAACGGATTAAATATTCACGCAAAAGACTGGATATGGTGGTTGTTTTGCCGGATCCGGTTGCCCCGCCGAGCAGAATCAGACCGGAACTTTGTCCGAGTGTTTTGAGATAGCTGACTAAGGATGGCGGATAACCTAAAGCGGATAAATCCGGTACTTTTTTCGGCATTTTGCGCATGCAATATATCGGACCGTACATGGTGTCGGATCGTTCAACACGGAAGAAATAACCTTCATATAAAACAGAGTAGTTCGGTTTGCCTTGATAAGCACCTTCAACCGCCTTGAAAAAGGCATCGAAATCATCCGGATGAATAAGCATCAATCCATATTCTGTTTTGGTGTCGAGGATATAAACTTCGTGATAAGGTGTAATGTAAATATCTGAATAAAATTCGTCATTGATCCGCCCCATAAAACCTCCTTTGTTGAAATATATGATCTTCTCACTATAAATGGTATTTGATTAAAGCTCAACAGATATTTTTTTATTTTATAATAAAGTGAATATTATTATTGTAACAGTACGAAAAATATTTTACATTAGGCGGTAAAAGAGGACGCAAATGCATAAACTAAAAAGAATACTATGGGCTTTGATCGGTTTGACCGTTTATATGGCGGCAAGTTTTTTGCTGTGTTATCACGCGCCGCGTCAAGAGCTTTCTTTTTATTTGAGCGGCCAGGGACAGCCGAAAATTGATGTGATGTATAATAACAAATTACACTATTTTGCTCCTGAGCTGACTCCGATTCCGGAACTTTTTACTGTTAAACTGAAAGCAGATCGTGTCGATGAGCTGAGCTTTAAAATAAGTGATTACAGCGGTATTTTGCACCTTTCCGATATTTTTATCAGCGGTACGCGCTTGACGCAGATTGTTGCCATCGACGGTGAGAAAACGCAGATTCTTAACCAATCGGACGGAAATCTGTCACTGTCGGTTGCCGGACAAACAACGGTGAAAATATGTGCTCCTTGCACGATGCCGTTGTCTAAAAAATTTCATTTGCTTGATTTTGCGGTCTGCCTTTGCGGCGGAATTTTGCTTTTGGCCATCGGGTTGTTGGTACGGATGAAACGTGATAAAATCAAAGAAAAAATGCTGACGATCTATACCTTAAAAAATTATGCTTTAATTATGCCGTATGTCAGACCGTATTGGTTCCGCGCCATGCTGGCGATTTTGATTACGATTCCGGTCGGGGCGATGGATGCTGTGATTGCTTGGTCGTTAAAGCCGTTTATGGATATTGTTTTGGTGGAAAAACAAACCGGTTGGACGATGTATATTCCGCTGATGATTATTGTCTTCAGCATTCTACAGGCGTTGTTTACTTATTTGGCTACCTATATGAATACGTGGGTCGGAAATAAAATTTCGCTCAATGTTAAACGTAATTTGTTCAATAAGCTGATACATCGGGATATGAGTTTTTTTGATGCGACAAATTCCGGTGAAATATTGTTCCGCTACGAAACCGATGCCGATATGGCTTGCGGCGGGCTTTTAAATAATATGCGCTTGCTTTCTACCCGCTTATTTTCTTCTATTTCGCTGATTATTGTTTTGTTTTATAACTCATGGAAATTGGCGATTGTAGCGGTGGTTGTTCTCTTTGGGGCGCTGATGCCGTTAACCAGAATTCGTAAAAGACTGAAAAAAGTGGTGGCTAAAGATGTGAATGTGATGGCCGAAACCATGAAACACTATAATGAGGCATACAGCGGTAACCGCATCATCAGTGCCTATAATCTGTTTGATTATTGCAAGAAAAAATTTGTGACAACAATTAATGATCTCTTTGATCTGAGTATTCAGATTGTGGCCAAAACGGGAATTATTTCGCCGATTATGCATGTGATTTCATCATTCGGTATTGCTTTTGTGATTTGGTATGGCAGCCACTTGATCGTTACCCATCAGATGACGGTCGGTAACTTTGCTTCGTTTATTACCTCGCTCGTGATGCTGTATAATCCGATTAAATCGATCGGCAATAATTTCAGCAGCGTGATCTTTTCGCTGATGGCGGTTGAACGCGTGTTTTCCGTTTTGCAAATGCCGAACAAAATACAGAATAATCATAAAGCGCTATGTCCGCCGAATATTCGCGGTGATATTGTTTATAATGACGTGAGTTTTGCTTATCAGCCGAACAAGCCGGTTTTGCGGCATATTCATCTGGATATCAAAGCCGGACAGACTATTGCGCTGGTCGGTAATTCCGGCGGCGGCAAAACGACTATATCAACCTTACTGCCGCGTTTTTATGATGTGACCGGCGGCGAAATTACCATTGACGGTGTCAATATTAAAGACTTTGACTTGAATTATTTGCGTGACAATATTGCTATTGTTTTTCAAGATAATTTCCTCTTCGGGACAACGATCAGAGAAAATATTCTCTTCGGTCGGACAGATGTGAGCGAAGATGATTTGCAAAAGGCCGTTGAGGCTGCCTGCCTGAGTGAGTTTATCGCAACACTGGATCAAGGTTTGGATACACAAATCGGGGAACGTGGTGTAACGCTTTCCGGCGGACAGAAACAACGCATCGCCATTGCCAGAGCCTTTATTAAAAATGCGCCGATTTTAATTCTGGATGAGGCGACATCGGCGCTTGATAATAAGTCGGAAGCCGTTGTTCAGCAGGCGATCGATAATTTGATGAAAGACCGTACGGTTTTGGTTATTGCGCATCGCTTGTCAACCGTGCGCAACGCGGATTGCATTATTGTCATCAATAATGGGGAAATTGCCGAAAAAGGAAGCCATGAAGAACTTCTGCAAAATGAAGGGGCTTATGCCGCTCTCTATAAAACGCAATTAGTTTGAAAAATTACTTTTTCAGCCACAGCCGGCCGTTTTCAAGCCGAGCCGTTCCACCGAGCGGAATGGTGATGATCGGTGTTGAATGGCCGTAGTCAACATTGGCCAATACCGGCAGATTTTTCAGCTCCGGTTTGTTGTTAATGATAAATTCAAGCATCGACCGCGTTATTTCCGAACTTTTTTGAAAACGCCCGATAACCAACGCCGCAACATTGGCAAAATCAGGCTGATGGCATAACGCTTGCAGATTGCGGTCGAAAACCATGGCGGATGAACTGCCGTCATCTTCGATGAACAAAATAGTATTCGGAACAAATGGCGGACGGTACGGTGTGCCTAAAAGCAAGTTAAAAGTACACAAATTGCCGCCGACAATAGTTCCTTCGGCGCGGCCGTTATGAATGTTCCAAAATCCGTCGTTTTTGATAAAAGTGCGTTTCTGTTGATCCAAAAACCACAAGTCATCACTCCAATTTTCCGCAGCAATGACTTCAAATTCATCATCGGTAAATAAGATTTTTTGCAGATAATTCAAGGTATATTCGCACCCTAAGGCCATGCCGATGGAGCTGAAATGCGGTCCGTAGTAAACTTCCAATCCGGTTTGGCTGTGAATAGCATCCAGCAAAGCCGTAATATCTGAAAAACCGCAGATGATTTTCGGATTTTTTTTGATGATTTCATAATCTAAATGCTGTAAAATCTGATTACTGTTGAAACCGCCGATGACCGTGAAAATGGCTTTAACGGAAGGATCGGCAAAAGCCGTCATAATGTCGGCGGCGCGCTGTTCGATCGAACCGCAGCCTTGTTCATTCCAATTTTCATCGGTTGTGTTCGGGGCAAAAACGACGTTTAAGCCCATATCGCGGAATCTTTGCAAGGCAATTTCGCGGCAATCTTGTCCGATGAGTTTCAGCCCGCGCGATGGTGCGACGACCATGATTTTGTCACCTTTTTGCAGTTTGTTCGGTATGATTTTCAGCATTGTTTTCTCCTTTTTTTCCGGCGGTTTGCATCCGCAATATGTTTGATTATATAAGTTAAGTTCTTTGATCAGTTGTGCGCGCAATTCCTGCATGCCGTTTTTGCGGCCTTCAATATGCACATAGACGGCGTTGGTTTTTGCTGCCGCGCGTGCCGCTGCTTCATTGACCTGCGTCAGGTTTTTCCAGCGGGAGACGCCTAAAACGGAAGCAACCGCCGTAAAGCCGTTGGCTTGTGCGTATTCCATGACTCGTTTGAGGCGCATTTCAAAACAGACAGAGCATCGCTTGCCGCGTTCAGGCTCGTTCTCTAAACCTTTGGTCAAACGGCACCAATGGTCATTGTCATATTCCAGCTCGATGAAATCGATGCCGTACAAGCGGCAGACGCGTTTATTTTCATCACGTCTTTTGATGTATTCCGCCTGTGGGCGGATATTCGGGTTATAAAAAACAACGGCAAAATTTGCTTGCTTTTCCGCCAATGTTTTGATCACCGCGCAGGAACATGGAGCGCAGCATGAAAGCAGTAGGATTTTTTCGTTTTGATCGACCATAGCTTCAACATATAAAAAATAAAACAAAATGCAAGCTAAAATTTTATTCTTGCTTTCCTAGAGCTTTTCATTTATAACCAAATTGTCGGTAAGAGATTATCGGCGGAGTATCGAAACTCCTCTCTTGAAATAACTCCTCATAATGGGGAGCCGGCCGAATATATTGAATAGGCTGGACTGACAAGAGCAGTTTCGAACTCCCCACCTTGAAGAGATTTGAGGTGGTTTTTTGTTTTCAATTTAAGCAAAAAGAGGAGTTCTGAAAATGTCAAGATGTATTTTTACGGATAAAGAAACAATGCGCTCGATCGGGCGTGCGTTATGGGAGGCGCGGCAGGAAAAGCATATGTATTTGCATTCGGTTGCGCACCAAACTAAAATACCCGCACGGGTTATCGAAGGAATGAAAAACGGCAAATATGTCAAACGTGCGGCTTTTCGCCGGTTGACGGCGTTTTACGGCATAAAAGTGCGCATTGTTTTTGATTGATTTGCCGGAGAGGATTCGGAAGATCAGAGCTTTGTTTTGAGATATTTTCCGGTAAAGCTGCGCTTGTTTTTGGCCACTTCTTCCGGTGTGCCGGTGGCAATAATCTCCCCGCCGCCATCACCGCCTTCCGGCCCGACATCTATAATATGATCGGCCATTTTGATTACATCTAAGTTGTGTTCGATGACAATCACCGTATTGCCTTCATCGACGAGTAATTGCAATACTTTGAGCAAATTTTTGATGTCCTCGAAATGCAGTCCGGTGGTGGGTTCGTCCAAAATATATAGCGTTTTGCCGGTTGCTTTGCGGTTGAGCTCCTTGGTGAGCTTGATCCGCTGTGCCTCACCGCCGGAAAGTGTCGGCGCCGGCTGGCCGAGTTTCATATAGCCTAATCCGACACGTCTTAAAACATCAAGCTTGCGTTTGATCGATGGAATGTTTTCAAAAAAGATATAGGCATCGTCAATCGTCATATCTAAAACATCAGCGATGGATTTATCCTTATATTTGACTTCCAGTGTTTCGCGGTTGTAGCGTGTGCCGTGGCAGGCATCGCATGGAACATAAACATCGGGCAGAAAGTTCATCTCGATTTTCATGACGCCGTCGCCTTTGCAGGCTTCGCAACGTCCGCCGGCGACATTAAATGAAAAATAACCGGAAGTATAACCACGGGCTTTAGCCTCGGGAAGTCCGGCAAACCAGTCGCGAATGTTGGTAAAAACACCGGTATAAGTAGCCGGATTGGAACGCGGCGTGCGCCCGATCGGAGATTGATCAATGTCAATAACCTTATCGATATTTTCAAGACCTGTCAGCCGTTCATAAGCTCCGGGCGGAACACGCGAACCATTCAGTTCTTTATCAACCGCCTTGAATAAAGTTTCTAAAATCAGCGATGATTTGCCGCTGCCGGAAATGCCGGTGACACAAGTTAAGGTGCCGAGCGGAATTTTAACGCTGACGTTTTTCAAATTATTTACTTTGGCGCCGGTTAATTGTAAAAATTTTCCGTTTCCGCGGCGGCGTTTGGCCGGAAGTTCGATCGACTTTTTGCCATTTAAATATTGTGCGGTTAAACTGCGCGGATTTTGCAAAACTTCCTTCACTGTGCCGGCTGCTGTGACTTCACCGCCCAAGCTTCCCGCCTTAGGCCCCATATCAATCAGATAATCGGCCGCGCGCATGGCATCTTCGTCATGTTCAACGACAATGACCGTATTGCCGATGTCGCGTAAATGCGTCAGACTGTCGAGCAGCTTGTCGTTGTCACGCTGATGCAGACCGATGGACGGTTCATCTAAAACGTACATCACACCGGTTAAACCCGTGCCGATCTGAGAAGCCAGACGAATGCGCTGTGCCTCGCCGCCGGAAAGAGTTCCGGATTGACGGGACAAATTCAAATAATCCAAACCGACGTTGTTTAAAAAACTTAAACGGCTTGTGATTTCTTTAACGATTTTGCGCGCGATTTCGCGTTTTTGCGGCGATAACTGTTCTTCAATATGCTCAAACCAATGCAAAGCCTGTTTGATGGACATGTTGGAAGCATCTATGATATCATATCCGCAAATTTTAACCGCCAAGGCTTCAGGCTTTAAACGCTTGCCGTGACAGCATTCGCACGGTGCAGCCGATTGATAATGAGCCAACTCTTCGCGGGTGGCGGCTGAATCTGTTTCCAAAAACCGACGCTCCATGTTTGGAATAACCCCCTCAAAAGGTTTGTCGGTTACCCACTTGGAATAAACCATCGGAACGCAGCGATTGCCGGATCCGTATAAGATGGTTTCCTGCGCGCCTGCCGGCAAATCTTTCCACGGCGTTTTGTTGGATATTTTTAAAAAATCGCACAGGGAATTCAGCGTTTGGCGATAGAAAATGGAATGGCTGCTGATAGACCACGGCGCAATGGCTCCGTTGGCTAAACTTAAATTTTCATTCGGAACGACAAGCTCCGGATCCATATATAAACTGGCCCCCAGTCCGCCGCAGTGCGGGCATGCGCCTTGCGGGTTGTTGAACGAAAACAGGCGAGGTTCGATTTCTTCAATGGTAAAACCGGATACGGGACATGCAAATTTTGAGGAAAATGTCGTTCGTTTTTGATCGCTCATATTCTCAACATAAAGCAAGCCGTCACTCAGCTTTAAAGCGGTTTCGACCGATTGAGCCAAACGTGTTTGAATGCCGCTTTTGATCACGATTCGATCGACGACAACTTCAATGTTGTGTTTGAGGTTTTTATTGAGCGGCGGTACATCTTCAATGTTGTAGATTTGTCCGTCAATCTCCACACGCTGAAAGCCTTTTTTTTGCAATTCGGCGATTTCTTTTTTGAATTCACCCTTTTTGCCGCGGGCAATCGGCGCCAATAAAATAACTTTACTTCCTTCGGCAAATGCAGCAATACGATCAACCATCTGTGTGGAGGATTGCGCTTCAATCGGCAAACCCGTTGCCGGCGAATAAGGGGTGCCGGCTCTTGCCCATAAAAGGCGCATATAATCATAAATTTCGGTCACGGTTCCGACAGTGGATCGCGGGTTGTGCGAAATGGTCTTTTGTTCGATCGAAATTGCCGGTGACAGACCTTCAATGGAATCGACATCCGGCTTGTTCATGAGGTCCAAAAATTGGCGGGCGTAAACAGACAGACTTTCGACATAACGCCGCTGTCCTTCGGCGTAAATTGTATCAAAGGCCAGAGAAGATTTGCCGCTTCCGGAAAGCCCCGTGATGACCGTCAGCTTGTTTTTGGGAATGTTCACACTGATATTTTTAAGGTTATGCTGCCGCGCCCCTTTGATTTCAATAAATTTACTTTCCGCCATTTTTAATCTCCGCCTTGCTATATACACCATTTGCCGCTGAAAGGCAACAGCATAATAAATATTGCAATTAAAAATTTGCTCTGATATATTAACGAAAAATTAATAATTCGGATTTTGCCATGCGTTGGTTGATTCTTTATATGTGGCTCATGCTTGCGGCTTTGCCGGTGCAAGCAAAAATAACGGTTGCTGTGATTGCACCGAAAGCCGGATTATATCAAAAACAAGGCGCTGAAATAACAAGAGGTGCGCAAAAAGCGATTGATGAAATTAATGAATCCGGCGGTTTGCGTAAAGAAAAAATCGAACTTTTAAGTATTGATGATCAGTGCAGTAACAGTATTGCGATCAGTACCGCGCAGATGCTATCTATTTTGAAAAGCCGCAAAATCGGGGCGGTGATCGGTCCTTATTGCAGCAATTCTTTTGCAGAAGCGGCGCAGATTTATGCAAAGGCAAAAATTTTTCAGATTATTCCGACGACCGTGAATGCGGTGCATGCGCAGACCATACATAAGGGACTGATTAAAATGCTTGGCTATACTTCTCAGCAGGCGCAGGACTTTTTTAATTTTTATAATACGCATTTTGCCGGCTTGAATGTCGCCGTCGTCAGTAATATCTCTGATGCCGATTCAATGGCGGAAGCCTCTGAAATTGCGGCGCAGTTTCAATCGCACGGAAAATCGATTCTGCTCAGATCATATACCTACGACATGACGAAAAAAGATTATAATAAACTGGCGGAAAAAATCATCGAAAACGGTGCTGATATGGCTTTTTTGCTCGGCTCGGCGGGAAATATTAAAAAAACGGCGCTGGCTTTGAAAAAAATACGTGCGGATTTTGCCGTGTTTACGAATAAATACGCCGCCGGTTCCGTTTACTTTGACTATATGGGCGATAGGGCAAACGGTACCTATTTTCTGGAACTTCGCGGCAATGATGATCCGGATTTTGCCGAAATATTGGTTCAGTTGCGTTTGAGCGGATTCGAAACCGATGGATTGTCGCTTTACGGATATGCCGCCGTGGAATTGTGGGCCGGCTTGGTTAAAAAAAGCGGTTCGTTTGATTATGATAAACTGTCAGCGGCGGTGAAAGATAAAAAAATTCACACTGTATCCGGCGACAAATTTTTTCACAACGGCGCACCGAAAACAAACGAAAGTTATGCGGTCTATCTTTATAAAAACGGAACGTACGATAAGGTTTATTAAATTCGACGAAGCTGTTCAGATATTTTCCAACATCCATAACATATCAAGCCGGCATTGGTTTTGATTACATGCTTTGCCGCAAACTTCGGATATTTGCTTCAGAGTTAAGTCTTTAATACAGTTTCCCGGGTGACAAAAAGAATCACCGTAGTACGTTGCGGCTCCGGTATTCATCGATTGAATATACCAAATTGTAGAATGATAAGGTTGAACGGTCTGATATAAATTGGTGCATTGCTCGAGAAAACGCGTATCTTTATTGAAAATTATTGAGACATTTAAAAACTTTGTGTAGGTATGAGATTTGTGAATCCCAATTCTATTTTTGAAAACGTCATAGATATAATGAGTATCATCTTGGATCATTTCTTCGGGTATCCAACCGAAAGTTGAAAAAGTTTCTTTTAGGCTCATATCCGGTAAAGAAAAAAATGCATTACGATGCGTTTCGACGGCACTGAGGATGTAGCTATATTGTTCGCGCTGTTTGTTCAAGAGGTGGCGGCGCATAGCGTGAGAATAACCGGTGATTGAGCCGACGGTCAGGACACCGATGATGGCGAGAACGCCCAACATCTCAATCATACTACGACCGTATTGCGGCGCATACGCTTGTCTTTTTTTCGCTTGTGTACCTCTTTTGTACACGGCGCTCAAAAAAGTCGGCGCCTCTGCACCACACTCCGGCCGCAGGATTTTTTCTTTTTGCGGCGCATTTCCGGCGCACTCCGGTTGTAGATTTGTTGGGAAAATGTTTGTTTTGGTT